>JARFQS010000492.1 GCA_029287645.1 Thermoanaerobaculia bacterium
GGCAGTACAGTACTTCCAGAAATACGGTGAAGAGTATGGATTCGAGTACCTTATGATCGCCGCTCAGGCCTATCAGGAATCCCGCATCGACCAGAGCGTGCGAAGCAGGGCTGGTGCTATCGGCGTCATGCAGCTGCTCAAGAGCACGGCGAGCGACCCCAATGTCAACATCCCAGAAATCGAGGACTTGGAGAGGAACATCCACGCCGGCGTCAAGTACCTCCGCTTCCTCACCGACCGATATTTCGACGAAGAGGGAATAGACAGACTCAATCGGGGACTCTTTGCCCTCGCCGCCTACAATGCCGGCCCCAGTAGGATCTCCAAGCTTCGTGGGAAGGCGGCCGACAACGGCCTCGATCCGAATCGGTGGTTCGGCAACGTCGAGGTCATCGCGGCGAGGGAGATCGGCCGCGAAACCGTTCAGTACGTCAGCAACATCTACAAGTACTACCGGGCCTACTCCTTGATCGTCGACCAGGAGACTCGAAAGGCGAAAGCCAAGGGCTGAGGAGCCTCTTCAGGAGACCACCATGAGCGATCCTCGAGACGCCGCGCCAGTCACGGAGTTCCGCACCGCGAGACGAGTCGAATTCGCCGATGCCGACATGGGCGGGATCGTCCACTTCGCTCGCTACCTCGTCTTCATGGAGACCGCCGAGCACGAGTTCCTACGAAGCCTGGGATCGGATGCCTTCTCCACAACCGACGGGAAGACCATCGGCTGGCCACGAGTGGAGGTCTCTTGCCAATACCTGAGCCCGGCCCACTACGGCGACGAGTTGGAGATCCACCTGCGCATCGCCAGAAAAGGGACGAGCTCTCTGACCTACGCCATCACCATCTCGACCGCCGGTCGGCTCGTGGCCCGTGGACGCATGTCGTCGGTCTGCTGCCTCATGGGCAACACCGACGGACTCGAGTCCATTCCCATGCCCGATACCCTCTCTCGACGCATCGCAGCCTCGAGCCAGGTTGATCCGTAGCTCTCGGGTAACACCATAGATCTCGATTCTCACCTTGGGGGATTCTCTGCATGACGATCAGCGAGCCGATGACCATGTTCACCGACTATCTGGTGACCCTTCTGGCTGCCAGTCTGGGGATCCACCTGATCATCGAGGGGAAGGCTCGAAGCACGCGCTCGGAGATCCTCTGGGGATGGGCCTTCATGGCCACCGCTCTGGGGGCACTGGCGGGAGGGACTTCGCACGGCTTCATAGAACAGCTCGGTGAAGACGGGTGGGATCTCCTCTGGAGGATCACCGTCTATGCCATCGGCACAGCCAGCTTCCTTCTGCTCGCCGGCGGGCTCGTCGCTGCCCTGTCTGGCCCCTGGAGAAGGCTGCTACTTCTCGTAGCGTTCGTGAAGTTCGGTGGCTACCTCTGGTGGATGGCCTCGCACGACGACTTTCGATTCGTCATCAACGACTACGGATCCACGATGGCCGTAGTCCTGCTGCTCCAACTCTGGCAATGGTGGGCCCGCCGAGCCCGGAGTGCCCCATGGGTGGTGGGTGGTATCGCCGTCTCGTTCGTAGCCTCACTGATACAGCAGAGCGAATTCGCCCTGCATCAGCACTTCAACCACAACGACATCTTCCACGTGATCCAGATGCTCGCCCTCTGGCTGCTCTATCGTGGCGGCAGACTGCTGGAGGATGCAGGCGACTGACAGGAGACCCTCGCTACCAGCGATAGTGGGCCGGGTGCCCGGGCTCGACAGCGACGAAGTGCCCCACGCAGGTGGCGGTGACCCTACCGCCTCCGGATAGTGTCGCTTCGACTCTCACTCGTGGCCCATCCGAAGAGACCGCCCGAGCCGCCAGCCGCACCGGACCGTCGGTGGGGGTCGGACGCTTCATCGTGATGTGGTAATCGGCTGTCACCATCGGAGGCGCCGCGTCGAGACCGTCCCGGTGGATCATGTGCCAGATCGCGGTCCAGTTGCTGTGACAGTCCAGCAGCGTCCCGATGATTCCTCCGTTGAGCACGTTGTCGAAGGCCTCGTGGTGGGGCTCCGGCGTCCACTCTGCGATCACCTCGGAATCCGGAGACTTACCGGTCGGAAAGCTACGAATTCGGAGCCCCTTGTCGTTAGCGGGTCCGCAACCGAAACAAGCGTTCCGAGGGGCGAATCGTTCCTGCAGGCTGAGATCACTCTCCATGGCGCGAAACTCCTCCTAGTTGGCAACGATATTGACCAGGCGACCCGGCACCACGATCACTTTGCGGACCGTCTTGCCATCCGTGAAACGCAGAGCCCCTTCGCTGGCCAGGGCCATCTCACGGGCCGACTCGTCATCGATGCCGGCAGGCACCACCAAGCGGTCCCTCACCTTTCCATTGACCTGCACTACGAGGGTGATCTCATCTTCAGCGGCGGCGGCTTCATCGACCTCGGGCCAGGAGCCGGTGTGAACCGAATACTTCTTGCCCAGACGCTCCCAGAGCTCCTCCGCGATGTGGGGTGCGATCGGAGCCAACATGCGTAGATAGATGTCACGCGCTTCATCCCAGGCCTGCGTACCGACTGCACCCTCCGCGCGTGCCTGATGCATCTCGTTCGAGAGCTCCATGAGGGCCGCGACGATCGTGTTGAACTCATAGCTCTCGAAGTCCTCTCCCACCTGGCGCAGGGTCTGATGGACCTTCCGCCGCAGACGTCGCTCCACTTCCGGCGTCGCGGTGGGCTCATCGGAGGCATCCAGCATCAGCGCCCAGACCTTCTTGAGCCACCGCCACGTGCCCTCGATACCCCGGCTATTCCACGGGCCACCCTGCTCCCAACGAGCAAAGAACATCATGTAGCTGCGTACCGTATCGGCGCCGTAGCGTTCGACGAGGTCGTCGGGTGAAACCACATTTCCACGACTCTTCGACATCTTCTCGGAGTCCTCGCCCAGCACGATGCCCTGATTGCGAAGCTGCAACATCGGCTCGGAACCGGCCACGATGCCCATGTCGTGACAGGCCTTGTGAAAGAAGCGGGTGTAGATGAGGTGCATCGTCGCGTGCTCGATGCCTCCTGTGTAGCTGTCCACCGGCATCCAATAGGCGTACTCCTCGGGGTCGAACGGGCCGCCGTCGAAGTGCGGGCTCAGATACCGCAAGTGGTACCACGAGGAGCACATGAAGGTGTCCATCGTGTCGGTCTCCCGCTCGGCGGGCGAGCCGCATCCGGGGCAGCTCGTCAGGCGCCACGTCGGGTGCAGCTTCAGCGGACTCTCCCCGGTGGGTGTCCACTCGACGTCGTCGGGCAGAGTCACGGGCAGATCCGACTCCGGCACCGGAACGGCGCCGCAGTCGCCACAGAAGATCACCGGAATGGGCGCGCCCCAGTAGCGTTGCCGCGAAATCAGCCAGTCTCGCAAACGGTATCGGACGGCGCCGTGACCGGTTCCTTTCTCCTCGAGGAAGGTGATGGCCGCCGAAACCGCATCGTCGGCAGGCGTGCCGGTGAGGGGTCCGGAGTTCACCATTACACCCTCTTGCGTCGTAGCGGCCTCCATCGTCTCGCCATCCGGCACAGCTCCCCCCGGCGCCTGGATCACGGGGCGGATCTCGAGACCATACTGTCGCGCGAAGTCGAAGTCACGCTGGTCGTGAGCCGGCACCGCCATGATCGCGCCGGTGCCATAGGTCATGAGGACATAGTCGGCAATCCAGATCGGGATTCTCTCGTCGGTCACCGGATTGATGGCGTAGGACCCCGAAAAGACACCGGTCTTCGGTCGATCGGCCACCTCTCGCTGCATGTCGGTCTGGCGTTCCGCCTGGGCAACGTACTCCTCGACCTCTTGTCTCTGTGACTCGGTCGTGAGCTTCCCGACAAGAGGATGCTCTGGCGCCAGGACCATGAAGGTCGCTCCCCACAGGGTGTCGGGGCGTGTGGTGAAGACCTCCAGCGGATCACCACTCTCGGTCTGGAAGATGACATCGGCACCGACAGAACGACCGATCCAGTTCTTCTCCAGCACCCGGACCCTCTCTGGCCAGTCGATCTGAGAGAAATCGAGGAGCTGATCAGCGTATCGCGTGGTGCGGAAGAACCACTGCTCGAGCTCCTTGAGCACCACCGGCGTCTTGCAGCGCTCACAGCGCCGGTCGTCACCCCAGACCTGCTCCCGCGCCAGAGTGGTGTTGCAGCTCGGACACCAGTCCACGGCAGCTCGATCGCGGTAGGCCAGGTCGTGCTTCAAGAGCTGCAGGAAGAACCACTGCGTCCATCGGTAGTACTCGGGATCGGCGGAGATGGCCTCCCGTCTCCAATCGATCATCGCGCCCATGCGCTTGAACTGGCCACGCATACGATCGATGTTCGAATAGGTCCACTCCCTCGGGTGGATCTTGCGCTGGATCGCCGCGTTCTCCGCCGGCAGGCCGAAGGCATCGAAGC
>JARFQS010000516.1 GCA_029287645.1 Thermoanaerobaculia bacterium
TCGCACAACAGAGGATGGCGCAGGTCGAGAGAACGGCGACAGCTTTATGCATGGTTCCTTCCCCTCCAGAAATGGAACGGTATTGTCGAGTGTCTGCTAGTCGGCGTTGCGCCTCGACCGCGCCGCCAGTATGGCCGCCAGCTCGTCGCTGGGCACGGGGCCGGTACGCAGAATGGTGTCCATGAAGGACTGGGTGTCGAACTCGTCGCCCAGACGCTCCCTTTCCATCTCGTAGATCTCACGCAATTCGAGGCCGACGAGCATGTAGGTGATGATCTGCATGGGAGAGCTCATGAGCCGTCCCCACAGGCTCTTGGCGAATTGCGGCGCGAGCAGTGATGTCTCGATGGAGAAGTCCGAGACCTGCTGTTCGGTCCAGCCGTTGCAGTGGGCCTGCACGCTCATATAGGCGCGATTGGCATTCTCCAGACGTTTGCGCAGCTGAGCGAACCGAGTCAGCCAGTCCCCCTCGGCGTAGCCGGCATCGAGCACGATGCGCTCGGTGAAGGTCGCCCAACCTTCGATGAAGGGCCGATACGGAAAGAGGATGCGGACCTTGTGTGGGTTCTCGCGCAGGATCTTGAGCTGCATGTAGTGCCCGGGGAAGAGCTCGTGGATGACGATGAACCGCTTGAACGAGTAGTTGAACGAGCGCCAGAAATCGATGCGCTCCTGCTCCGGATGCGAATCGGGGATGGTGGCGAGATACCACGTGGTCCAGGGGTTGGGGGCGAATGCGGGAGCGCTGCTGACATAGCCGATCCTGGCCATCGGGCCCGAGCTTTCCGGAGCCAACTCGATGCTGAGTGTCTGATGATCGGGGACGGTGGCGATCCCCTGATCTCGAACGAAGTCCTCGACCTCCTGGCCGTATCTCCGCAGCTCGAGAAGGTACTCCTGCTCATGGGTCGGTCGATTGGCCTCCATGTCGGCGAAGGCCCTTCCGACGAGGGCATCGAAGTCGTCGGGCGCTGGGGTCTCAGGATCGATTTCCCTCCAGTAGGCCGCTGCCATCACATGGAGCGCCTTCTTGCTGGTCTCGATCTCCCACAGGGCGATCTCCCCCAGTTGTTCCGGTGTCAGATCGCTGTCGGTGTAGATCTCGAGCTTCCGAGCGTAGGTTTCACGGCCGAGGATCGGTTCGTCGGGGAGGGTCAGGGTGGGGAGTAGCACACGACCGTGTTCGACGAGATCCGAGATGGCCTGGGCGGTCCGCGAGCACGCCTCCTTCAGGGCTGGAGCCGAGGCCTCGTCGAACCAGTCTCCTACGGCTCCCGGCAGGTCCGACCGGATGTAGCGGGCACTTCCTTCGAGGTCAGCCAGCGCCTCCGAAGTCTCGGTCGGTCTTCCGTCCCGCAGATTCGACTTGGCCGAGCGTGAGAGCTTCTCGATCTGTTGCACACGAAGGAGAAGGAATCGTTGCTTCTCGTCGTCGGACAACAACGTCGAGTCGAGAATCGGGGTCACGCCGTTGGAGATCAGATCGGCATACAGCTTCAAAGAGCTTTCGTGAGGCCTGTCGTTCTGCCAGCGGTCGAGCTCGGTGCGAATCTGGGTGCGCAACAGCCTGAGGTCGATCCGATCGTCTCTCGTTACATTCGAGAGAGCCTCGAGCCGTGCCAGCGTCGCCTGGTTGTAGTCGACCCAGGCCGCGATCGCGGATGCGGAGAGATCCTCGAAGCCTTCGTTGACATCGACAAATCCTCGCGACCGGGCGCGGGATGGGCTGAATCGCTTCCATTCCGCGATGTAGTCGTCGATAATCCCGGACACATTCGGGGCGGCCGGCTCGGCTGGACCCGCGAAAGCCAGGCCGCAACCGACGATGAGGAATCCCAGCAGTAGCCTATTCATTGCAGGTTCGAAGTGTATCGGAGAAATCCACGAATGAAACGTTCGACCCAGGCACTCGCCGTGCTGTTGCTCCTGCTGGCTGCCCAGTCCGTTCATGCGTTCGACTTGGAACAGTTCAAGGATCCCGAGGACGGCCAGCTCGACCTCAGCAATTGGCTCCTCGAGAAGGGCGGTGGGTTCTTGCCCGTTCCAATTCTCATTACCGAACCAGCTCTGGAGGGTGGTCTGGGTGCCGCTCTGACCTTTTTCCACAAGGCCAAGGGCGAGCCCCTGGTGCCCGAGAACGAGAATGGTGCTGCCCGACTGCCTCCGAGCGTCTCTTTTGGGGCCGGTGCCTATACCGGCAACGACAGCTGGTTTCTGGGAGGTGGCCACTTCGCCTCTTGGAAGGAGGACCGCATTCGATACATCGGTGCGGCGGGCCTCGCCTCGATCAACCTCGAGTTCTTCGTGGCTGACACTCCGTTCAAGTACAACATCGACGGTTTCTTCCTGCTGCAGGACATTCAGTTCAGGGTCAAGAAGACCCCGCTCTTCCTGGGTGCCAAGTACACCCTGTTCCGTGTCGATGCGACTTTCGAAGATCCCGATGTCCCCGGCTCGGCGCAGCTACCTCCCCCCGGAATCGATCCCGCGTCGGCGACGGGCCGGGATGCAGGTCTTGGGTTGGTTGCACACTACGACAGCCGGGACAATCTCTTCGCTCCGACGAAGGGCCGGGAAGGCTACTTCATCTACACTTTTTTCAACGAAGCGGTCGGAGGCACCTTCAACTACGAGAAGGTCGAGGCCAAGCTCTTCTCCTACCATCCTCTCGGCCAGAAGTTCATCCTCGGCGCCCGACTAGATGCAGAAATGGTCAATGACGGCGCGCCCTTCTATGGCCTGCCGTATGTCGATCTTCGTGGTGTCCCGCTCGGGCGCTATCAAGACGAGTTCGCCGGAGTTGCGGAGCTCGAGGGCCTCTGGAACATCGTCGGACGCTGGACGCTGGTGGGCTTCGGCGGCGCCGGCTTTGTCGACGGTGACCTGCCAACCAGCACTGGCGAGACAGTTCTGGCTGGTGGGGTCGGCTTCCGCTACCTGATGGCGCGTCGGCTGGGTCTCAAGACGGGCATCGACCTGGCATGGAGCGAGGACACGTTCGCCTTCTATATCGCCATCGGAACCGGCTGGCGGTAGCCAATAAGAAACCCCTGTCGTGGTCCCTCCTGCAGGAGGTCACGACAGGGGTGCGGATAGCCTTGTAGGCTCGCTGCGCTACTTCTTCAGCGGGTTGTAGGTGTACTTCTGTCCCTTGATGGCCGCTTCGTACATCAGGCCGCCCTTGCCGATGGTGAACACCAGCATGCCTTTGTAGTAGTTGGTACTGGCCTGGCTACCGCCCGATCCACCGCTACTGGCGCCGGCGGCGGCACCCTCACTTGTTGCCGTTGCTCCGGCGCTGGCCTGGACGGCGATGGCGCTGGCCTCGGCTCCAAACTCGAAATTGCCACTGGTGAAGTCCTTGTAGGCGCGCTCGTCCTCGAAGAACACAACCTGGCTATAGGCCTGGCCACCGGCCTGGAATCCGATGGAGACATCGCTCAAGGATGTGAAGCCGACGACGTTGCCGCCGACATACACCTGGCCCCTGCCGTGAGAGGCACCGATACCGAGACCACCCTTGCCGATAGTCGGAAACACAGCGTAGCCATAGGCAGAGTCGAAGAATGGGGCAACATCCGAGGACTGTTTGAAGTTGTTGATCGTGCTGGAGTAGTCCTGGACTTCGCGGGCAAGGCCGGTGCCCACCAGAGACAGTATCAAGACAACCATGAGAGCTAGACTTCGTCGCAGCATGAGCGTTCCTCCTGGAGATTGTGGTTTAGCCTGTCGAGAGACCTAGATCCTACAACATGTCGGGGTCGAGAGTCGGGGAGCGTGGGTGGACACCTGGCAATGTGGCAGGTTATTCAGAGAGCAGGTCTTCGATCGCCGAGATCGCTGTCTCGATCCTTTGCGCTGGTGGGCCGCTGACTGCCACCCACCGATAGCCACGCTCGGACAGAGCTGCACGGAAGAGCTCCTGCATCTCGGTCCGCCGATCGCCACGATCGCGCTGGTCGCCATCGGGAACCCAGGGCACGTCGATACCAGCGAGTAGATAGAGATCTCCAGCCCGAGTTCGAAGCTCATCCTCGATCCACGCTGGCCAGTCTCCGTAATAGTGTCGGCTGTAGATCACTGTACTGAGAAGGTCGGTGTCCTGGATCAGGAGTCCACTCGCTTCTGGGGCAATCTGGTCTTCGAGCGCCATCTGTCCCCGGGCAATCGCTTCGACGTCTGCGAGCTCCGGGGCGGCACCCTTTTCCTCCACGAACATGCGCACGAATTCGGGTACCCAGACCGTGTCGAAGTGCTCGGCAAGCGCGGAGGCAAGCGTGGTCTTGCCTGTGCACTCGGAGCCGGTGACGACAACTCGGATCACGGGCTCTCCTGGATGGCGGGCTGAAGCCGATCCTCGACCATCGTGCGGCGCCAACCGAGGAAGCCCATGACCGCCAAGATGAGGAAGATCGCGTAGAGAGCGGCCGTCGGGTACAGGCCCTTGAAGATGAACATGCCGACGTAGAAGACATCAACCCCCAGCCAGACCAACCAGGCTTCGAGTAGCTTGCGAGTCTGCATCCACTGACCGACGATACTGAACGAGGTCAGGGCCGAGTCCATGAAAGGAAGCGAGGCATCAGTGTAACGACTCAGGGTCATTCCGAGCAGGGCTCCCGCTACCGCTCCGATCAACGCCAGGACCACCCTCGTCTTGTTGGAGGCCAGGGAGACGTGAAGCTCTCCATGATCCTCGCCGCCGCGAAGCCAGGCCCACCAGCCGTAGATCGCCAGCCCGAAGTAGAGGGCCTGCAGTCCCATGTCCGCATAGAGCTTGGCCTGGAAGAAGACCACGGCGTACAGGGTGACGCTGACCATGGCCAGGGGCCAACACCAGATGACCTGTCGCGTCGTGAGAAAGACGGCGAGCAGGGTGACGACCACCGCAACGAGTTCGAGAGAGTTCATAGGAAACTGGAGATCAGAGGTTCAGCTCCAATTGCAGGACCGCATTGCGTGTGGCCAAGGGGTAGTAGTAGGGGATGCCGTCCAAGACTTGCTGGCCACTGCTGTCCTGGTTGATGAACTGGTAGCTGTAGCCGCTCGGATAGGGATCCTCACTGTCGAGCAGATTGTTGATGAAGAGGGTGAGTCTCGGGTTGGCCGAGGCCCACCAGCGACCGAGATTCACCGAGGCGCGAAGGTCCACGAGGGTGTAGGACGGAAGCTGAAACTCTTCGAGGCCGGTGTTGTCGAGCTGAGAGTGCTCGACGTAGCGGCCCATCAGGGCGATGCTCGTGCCCGATCGAGCCCATTCGAGACCGAGATTGGCAATGACCTCGGGAGTCAACAACGGTGGCACATCCCTGTAGGTGATCGGCTGGCTGTCGATCCAAGAACCCTGTTCGTCGTACACATCGTAGAACTGGGTCCATTCGCGGATCCGATTGCGGCTCAGGTTCGAGCTGTGCAGCAGGGCCCAGCGTTCGGCCATCTGCCATTTCAGATCGACCTCCAGGCCTCTCCGATACGACTCGTCGACGTTGGTTCGAATGGGCAGGCCGATCTCGGAGAGCTCTCCCGTCAGGGCGATCTCGTCCGTGAACTCCATCGCGTAGAGATTGGCCTGCAGCGCCAACCGGGGCGTGTTGAAGTCGATCCCGGCCTCGAAATCGAGAACCTCTTCGGGGCGGACGGCCTCCAGGTCGTGGGGGACCGTGGCGTTGTCCTCGCCTAGCAGCAGGTCCAGTCGGGCAGGCTCTCGTTGCGCGCGACCGAGAGAGGCATAGACACTCAGTCGGGGTGAAACGAAGCGCCGCGCCCCGATCTTGGGGTCCAGAAACGTCCAGGCCACCGAGCCGAGATCGATGTCGCCCTCGTAGGAGAAATCAGCCCATCGCAGCTGAAGGTCTCCGAACAGCAGCCAGTCGCCGAGTCGGTACTCGAGCTTGCCGAATGCGTTGGCCGTCTGCTTGAAGCCTGTGTTCTCGTAGATGCGGTCTCCGTGGATGTCCAAGGTGTGATCACCGCGGAAGTCGTTGAAGTGAACGCCAACCGTAGCTGACAGACGGTCGAAGCTCTTGCTGGCCGTAACCATACTGCCAACAAACGCCTGATCGATGCCGTACTGGAGCAGGTTGGCCTTCACCGCGGGAACGTCCCACAGGCGGAACCAGCCATCCGCCCCGTTGTAGTAGAGGGAAGCT
>JARFQS010000529.1 GCA_029287645.1 Thermoanaerobaculia bacterium
CTGGACAAGCGATTGAAACCGATCCATCCCGTTGGCAAGTCCCAGGCCGTGATTCGGGTCTCGGGAACCGCCAAACGGCGAGATCCCGCCGAAAGGCCGACTCGCCCCGACGACTCCTCACCGCCCGCCGACGAGCACTAGTCGGTTGGAGGACGGAGCACCAAGAGATGTCCCGAATCAGATCGAGGAGAGTCGCGGAGGTGGGCCGCGGCTACACCATGGTCGAGTTGGTGGTCGTGTGCTCGCTCCTGGTGATCCTCGCAGCGGTCGCCCTGCCTACGGCCAAGTACTCCATCAAGCGCGGCAAGGAGATGGAGTTGCGCCAGGCGCTGCGCCAGATGCGCAACGCGATCGACGAGTTCAAGCGATACAGCGACGCCGGATTGATCCCCATCGAGCTGGGAACCGACGGCTATCCCTCGGAGCTCGAAGTCCTGGTGGAAGGTGTCGAGGTCATCGGTCAGATCGACAAGTCTGTTCGATTCCTCCGCCGCATTCCGGTGGATCCGATGACAGGCGAGGCCGAATGGGGGCTGAGGAGCTTTCAGGACGACTTCGATTCCGATTCCTGGGGGGGCGAGAACGTCTTCGATGTCTACTCTCTCAGCGAGGGGGTAGGGCTCGACGGAGTCCCATATCAGGAGTGGTAGCGATGAGTAAGAGGACCAGAGATTCGAGGACGGCTGGGTTCACCCTGCTCGAGCTGATCATCGTGGTAGCCATCGTCGGTATCCTGGCCACCATGGCGATGCCGGCGCTCAAGAACGTGCCCCGCAAAGCTGCCGAGTCGGTCCTGAAGTCGGACCTGAGGACATTTCGTGACGTCATTGATCAGTTTCACGCGGACAAGGGCCACTATCCACCGACCTTGGACTCCCTGGTCGAAGAGGGGTACCTCCGCTCGATGCCGATGGACCCGATCACCAAACGCACCGACACCTGGGTCGAGATCTACGAGGAGATCGATCCGGACTTCATCCCGGCCGAGACCGACCTGCCCGAGGACGGACAGCCTGGAATCGTGGATGTGAGATCGGGCTCGACGATTCTCAGCCTGTCCGGCACGCCCTACTACGAGTGGTGAGGCATCGCTCCTTGAGACATTTGCGTTATCCGAGAAACCGTGCACGCCCGACAGGCAGTGTGAGGATGCAAACGGGCTTCACTCTCGTGGCGTTGGTCGTGATCACGACTGTGATGACGATCCTGGTGGCCGCCGCGATGCCCATGTGGAGTCAGATCGTCAAGCGGGACCGCGAAGCGGAGTTGGTCTTTCGCGGGATGCAGTACGCCGAAGCGATCCGGGTCTTTCAGCTCAGATTCCAGCGCTACCCCGTCAGCCTGGAAGAGCTGCTCAACGCCAACCCGCGTTGCCTGCGCCAACTGTGGACGGATCCGATGACCGATGAGGGGCAGTGGGGGCTCGTGGTGGCGCAGTCTGGAAGGCCAGCTGGACAGCGTCGCCGAGGAGGGCAGACCGGGGCGGAACGGAGGCAGCGTCTGGCTCGAGCCAATCAAGGGCAGGACCAGGCGCAGAATCCGGGAGGGCTCACGGTGGGTGCCGAGCCACAGGAGCTGGCGGGTGGCAGCGCGCCGGGCGGCCGGGCCAGCTCACTGAGCGGTAGGCAGGCCATGGGCCCCATCCAGGGCGTTCAGAGCCGCAGCACCGAGACGGGCGCCAGGACCTTCATGGGGAGCGAGCAGTACAACGAGTGGCAGTTCACGGCCGACCTGATTCCCGTGCCTGCTGTCGTTCCCGGCAGCCTCAACCTTCTGAGAGCCAATAGCGGTTCGGTCGGGCGGTCGTTTCCTCCTGGTTTGGAGCCCAAGCAGGGGACTGCGCCCGGACAGGGACAAGGGCCCAAAGGGGGTCGACGAAGGGGCCAGAACCAGCAGCGGAGGAGACCGGGTGGATGAGGTGACCCTTCGGGTTCAACGCCTGCCACATGCTGCGGGCCTGCCACTGCCGGAGCAGGCCTCTCCGGGCAGCGCAGGCCTCGATCTACGAGCCGCGGTTGAAGAGGATCATGTGCTGCCTCCGGGAGAGCGGATGCTAGTACCCACAGGCCTCGTTCTGGAACTGCCAGAGGGTTGGGAGGCGCAGGTTCGGCCGCGCTCGGGGCTCGCCATTCGGCATGGCCTCAGCCTCCTCAATTCCCCGGGCACCATCGACAGCGACTACCGGGGAGAGGTCAAGGTGATCCTGGCCAACCTCGGCAGTGAGCCCTTCACGATTCGCCGTGCCGATCGGATCGCCCAGCTCGTCGTCGCGCCCGTTTCCAGGGTCAGGGTGTCGGAGACTACCGAGGTGAGCTCCACTGGCCGTGGCTCCGGGGGATTCGGGTCGACGGGAACCGACTGATTCAGGCTGATTGGGGCCTGAGATCATCCGAGTCCGCCCCTCGATCTCCTATCTGGCGAAGCGTAAATCCTGCTGGCTCAAGCCGTTGCAGATTTGTCGAAAAATCGTCGAAGAATGGGCCCCTCAAGAGGCCCCGTCTGTAGTACACTGCCACGTACTCGAAAGACTTTTCCTCCCTCCGAAGAGCCTTCGAGAAGAGTGCTGGAGCCGATCGGACCATGAGCACCGACAAGCAGGGTCGGCGGCAAGCGTTTCAAGCACTCGAAGTTGTCTCGGGGACGGGTCACCGAGCTCGACGACCAGGCGTCAGGGAGGTCCGGAAGCAACCTCTGAATCGCTTTCGGTACACCACCTCCAGGACGGGGACCTCTACCTGACGCCGTGATGCAGTCGTGGGAGTAGGGAGCGTGACCAGAGTCGAGCAGTACCACGTAGCACCCCTCTCAATTTCGTCAGCCGTATTACGGCTCCCGGTAGTGGAGCTTTCGAAGCCCATTTTCATTCACCTCGTCGCAGAAGAAGGAGGACACCGATGAAGTATCCGACTCGAGCCTTGGTCTTTCTGGGCTTGGCGCTCTGTGCCAGCCTGGCCTTCGGACAAGGTCTCACCACTGGAGTCCTGTCCGGTGTGGTCACCGATGCCGACAATGCCGTCCTACCGGGCGTCACTGTCGAAGCGGTCCATATAGATACGGGCACACGGTACTCGGGACAAACCGGAGGAGATGGCCAGTTCAGTTTTCAGAATGTCCGTCCGGGTCCCTACGTCGTCAGCGCGAGCCTCGAAGGATTCCATCCACAGGAGATCACCGACTCGATCGTGACTCTGGGTGAGACGACCGTTCTCTCGTTTCGTTTGGAGCTCGAGACGGTCACCGAGACCGTAACGGTGGTGGGTGAGTCGAACCCGCTGATCACACCCTCGCGAACCGGTAACGCCAGCAACATTTCGACGGGCCAGATCGAAAGCCTGCCCAATATCGACCGCGGCTTCAACGATTTCGCCCGTCTGAATCCCTTCATGGTTCCGCAGGCCGAGAACGAGGACCCGGATGCCATCAGTGTTGCCGGTCGTAGCACCCGGTTCAACAATATCCAGATCGATGGAGCCGTGAATAACGATCTGTTTGGGCTGGCGGACTCCGGTACCCCAGGCGGCCAGACAGAGACGCCGCCCATCAGCATGGACGCCGTGGCCGAAATGAAGCTGGTCGTGGCCGATTACGACGTGCGCAACGGCGGCTTCACCGGAGGCAGCATCAACGCGATCACCCGCAACGGCACGAACGCCTTCAAGGGCTCGGTCTTCTACTACGCGCTCGATCAGGACCTGGTGGGCGACGGTAAGGAAGAGCTGGGCGAGCCGGGTCAGTTCGATGAGGAGCAGTACGGCTTCCGCATCGGTGGCCCCATGATCAAGGACAAGGCCTTCTTCTTCGCCAACGGCGAGATCGGTGAGCGGAACACGGCCACCGGATGGTCGCTGGATGGTGCCAGCGGACAGTGCTTCGGAGGTTGCGATCCCTTCGTGCAGGCGCAGGCCGCCCGCTTCAAGAACATCCTGCAGAGCCGGTACGGTTTCGATCCGGGGCCGTTGAACGAGCTGGTTCGGCCCACCTCGTCGGACCGGTGGTTCCTCCGCTTCGACTTCAATGCCGGGACCCAGCATCAGATCACGGCGCGTTGGAACTACGTCGACGCCGCGAATCTGATCAATAGGCCCGGTTCCAGCACCTACGAGTGGGACAGCGAAGGCTACGACATCAACAACAAGACGAACTCCCTGGTCGCGGCGGTCAACAGCACCTTCGGCTCGAACAAGTTCAACGAGTTCCGCCTGACCTATCAGACCGTCGAAGATCGGCGTCCGCCGGTCTCGGTCTTTCCCTGGATCGAGGTGGAGGACCTGAATCGCGACCTGGGCTACTTCGAAGAGTTCGAGGCCGGTAGCGAACCCTTCTCGGTGCGCAACGCTCTGGATCAGAACGTCATCGAGTTGACCGACAACTTCACCTGGTTGATGGGCAACCACACACTGACCATCGGTACCCACAACGAGTTCTTCAACTTCGACAACCTGTTCATCCAGAATGCCTTCGGCGCCTACGAGTTCTCGAACATGGATGACTTCGAGGCAGGCACTGCCTGGCGCTACCGCTGGACGTTTGTCAATCCCGGTCAGTCCGAGTCCCAGAAGTTCGATGTGAGCCAGTGGGGCTTCTACGGCGGCGACCAGTGGGCGGTGAAGCCCAACCTGACTCTCACCTACGGTCTGCGGGTGGACATCCCGTTCTTCCCTGATGAGCCGAGCTACAACCAGTTCACCGTCGACACCTACGGTGTGGCTACCAACAACATGCCGGACGGCGAACAGCTCTGGCAGCCCCGCTTCGGGTTCAACTGGGACGTCGGCAACGACGGCCAGCAGCAGCTGCGCGGCGGCCTCGGTGTCTTCGCCGGTCGGACGCCCTATGTCTGGATCTCGAACCAGTACGCCAGGACAGGGATCGAGCAGACTTTTGTCGAGGCCAGGGGAGAGATCAGCTTCAATCCAGATCCCTTCGGGCAGCCGCCGGAAGATGCTGCCGGGGCGCTATCGACGGGTGAGTTCAACCTGATCGATCCTGGGTTCAAGTTCCCGCAGGTGGTGCGGTACAACCTGGCCTATGACCGTCAGCTCCCCTGGTGGGACCTGGTCGGCACGGCCGAGCTCATCTACACCGACAGCCTCGAGGAGATCGACTACAAGGACCTCAACATCACGGAGACGGGTGAGACCATTCCCTTCGACGGTCGGCCGCTGTTCACGAGAGTCGATCCCGATGTGAGCGGTGCCTACTTCATCACCAATACCGACAGGGGTGATTCCACCAACTTCGCCCTCAAGCTGGAGAAGCCCTATCGGGGTGGAATGTGGGGCTTCGTCTCCTACGCTTACGGCGATTCGAATGTCGTGAATGATGGCACCTCGAGTCGAGCGGTCTCGAACTTCCAGTACAACGAGCAGCTCAATCCGAATGACGCCATCGCGTCGAGGTCGGACTTCTCCGTGGAGCACCGATTCAACGCCTCTGTTGCCTACAGATTCAATGACAACAGCCGTTGGCCCACCACGGTTTCCGCCTTCTACAACCTGCAGTCGGGTCGGCCGTACAGCTACATCTACGGCAGCCAGAACTTCCGCAGCATCAATCAGGACAACTACTACTCGAACGACCTGTTGTATGTTCCCGCGGGGCCGGACGATGTGGAGATCACCAACGGAACCTGGGCGGAGTTGGATGCTTTCATCTCCTCTGAGGAGTGTCTCAACAGCAATCGCGGCGGCATTGTCAAGCGCAACGACTGCGATGCTCCCTGGATCCACACGCTCGACATCCATCTGGCGCAGGACATCCCCATCAAGAACACCCACATACAGGTCACCTTCGACATCCTCAATTTCATGAACCTGTTGGACCGCAATGCCGGCTCGGTGAGCTACGCCAATTTCAACACCCTGACCCCGATCAGCTACGACGGGATCAACGACGCTGGCAAGCCGATCTACGAGCTCGACCGGGTCATTACCGATCCGGACAACAACAACAAGTACGATTTCCACTCGCTCCAGTCGCGCTGGAGAATGAAGTGGGGCATCCGCTGGACGTTCTAGCAGATCGAACGAGGATGGAGATTACCGGGGACCGCCTAGCGGTCCCCGTTTTTTTCTGCCCGGACTTCGTCCCGGGCAGAGGGGCTTGAGGGTGGATCAGCCGTCGTTCCTCGGCTGATCTCTGAGGTCTGAACCGGCCGTCGTTCCTCTGGCGGTTCAATGAGCAGTGAGTTTGAAGCGGCCGGCGCCCCTGCCGGCCGTTATCGACCGGAGGGTCCGACGTGGGGCCCCCAGGGGGCTTGTTCTCCCTTCCGCTGCAAGAACCCCCTGGAGGTTTCCACGCCGAAGCCTTGGCGTCACTGGAGATACCCTGTCCTGCTGTACCCCTAGGCCCCTACGCCCTCAAGCCCCTACTACTCTCACCCGGTGCCAGAGGTTCGTCTGGGTGGTTCGTCAGGGGGTGCCACGTCGAGCGCAGCGCCAAGACGTTCGAAGAGCACAGAAGATCCGGCGCGATGACGTGACAAGGTGGCAGCCCACCCTAAATGTAGATCCTATGCTGGCGAGGCCGTGGTGGTTGAGGGGTGTGCAAAAAGAGGGCGACTGTGTCTAAGCTTCCATTTTTCACCCATTGAAAGGAGGAAGCGAGTGGAGACTAC
>JARFQS010000534.1 GCA_029287645.1 Thermoanaerobaculia bacterium
CGGCAGCGTCAGATGTGTATAAGAGACAGATCCCGCAGGGCGTCGACCAGGGGCAGATACCCCTGCTCCATCGCCTCGACCTGGACCAACTTCTTCTGCAGATGGGCGTTCAGAACATCGCGCAGATACAGGGTGTGGGTACCGCGAACCAGTGGTAGAACAGCCCACAGGAGGATCAGCAGGGTCGGAGCGACGTAGGCCAGTAGGAACTGTCTGCTCTTCATGCGATGGATTTTTCGCTCTTTACACCTAGAATACGCGCATGATCAAAGCCCTGATCTTACTGCTTCGCCCTGCCCACTGGGTGAAGAACGTCTTCGTCCTGGCACCCCTGGTCTTCGCTCAGAAGTTGACAGACCCCGAAGCCGTGCGCCTCGCACTTCTGGCCTTCATCGCCTTTTGTCTGGCCTCGAGCGCCGTCTATATCTTCAACGACATCCGGGATCGGGCCGAAGATCGTCTCCACCCGCTGAAGCGCAATCGACCTCTGGCTGCCGGCACAGTCAGCGTCCAGCTGGCCGCGGTCCTGGCGATCGCGATGGCGGCGGGAGCGCTGGGTATCGCGGTGGGCCTGGGTACTGGCTTCCTGCTGGTGCTGACGACCTATCTCGTCTTGAACCAGCTCTACTCCCTGGGCCTCAAGCACGTCGTGATCCTCGATGTGATGATTGTCAGCCTGGGCTTTGTATTGCGTGTCATCGCTGGGGGCTTGGCCATCGACGTCCGGGTTTCGGCCTGGCTTCTCCTGTGTACCTTCTTCGTCGCCTTGTTCCTCGCCTTCTCCAAGCGTCGGCACGAGCTCATGCTTCTCGCCAACGAGGCTTCCGGGCAGCGTCCGGTCCTGTCGCACTACAGTGCCGCTTTTCTCGATCAGATGATCAACGTGGTCACCGCCTCGACAGTGGTGGCCTACGCCATGTACTCCATCTCACCTGAAACGATCGAAAAGTTCCATACCCGGTATCTGATCTACACCATCCCCATGGTCCTGTTCGGAATCTTCCGATACCTGTATCTCATCTACCAGAGGCAAACCGGTCGCAATCCGACCGAAGCTATCCTTCGCGACCCTCCATTCATGATCAACATACTGGTCTGGGCCACCGCCGTGGTTTGGATCGTCTATGAGGGCTGAGACCGGACTATGAAGGCTCTTCGCTTCTACATCGTCGTCTCCGTAACAGGAGCCGTGATCATGGCGCTGGAGATTCTCTCCAGTCGAATTCTGGCACCCGAGTTCGGCAACAGCGTCTTCGTATGGGGCTCCATCATCAGCGTCTTCCTGGCGGCCCTATCCCTCGGGTACTACCTGGGAGGTCGCCTGGCGGATCGAAATCCCGAGATTGCGACCCTGGCCCGCCTGATCTCGTTGGCGGGGGTCTTTCAAGCCGGCCTGATCTTGAGCGGCGCGCCGATCGCCCGAGCCATTGGCGCGCTGACTCATGGATCACCGAGCGGCACGCTCCTGGCGACGACGATCCTCTTCGGCCCACCCAGCGTTCTCCTGGCCACGGTCTCGCCCTTTGTCATCCGACTCGCCGCCCGGGATCTCAGCGAGTTGGGCAACACCGCCGGTCGCCTCTATGCTGTCTCGACAGCGGGCAGCCTCGTCGGCACCCTGCTGTGTACCTTCGTGCTGATCCCTCACATGGAGGTCCATCAGATCCTGAGTCTGCTCCTGCTGGCGACCGCTCTGGTGGCGATCCTGGGGCTGGCCGGCGCTGCTGGACACCAACGGGTCTACGTCGCCGCCGCCTGCCTCCTGGCGGTCTTCGCAATCTGGTCGATGAGCTCCTCACGGGAGCTGCCATCAGGAGTGGTGCACTTCGAGGTGAGCCCCTACCAGACTCTGCGCGTCACCGAGTTGAGCGATCAGAGGTTCCTCTACGGTGACAAGACGCTCTACAGCGCAGTGTCGCTCGAGGACCGTCAGACTTCGCTGCCCTATCAGCGATACTCCGCTGGATCGCTCCTGCTCAATGCCGAGATCGACAGCCTGCTCTCCATCGGCATGGGCAGCGGCGGCATCGGAAGTTATCTCCGCACCGCTCGGCCTGATCTCGAGATCGATTTCGTGGAGATCGATCCCGCGGTGGCCCGTATTGCCAGACGATTCTTCTTCTTCGAAGACGACCCGAAGACACGAGTTCACATCGAGGATGCGCGACAGTTCCTGCGTCGTGCCGAGCGCCAATGGGACTACATCTACACCGACGCCTACATCGGAATGTCGATTCCCTTCCATCTGACCACCGTCGAGTTCCTGGACGAGGTCAAGCGACACCTCACCCCCGGAGGAGTATTCGGGCTGAACCTGGCGGCCGGCTTGCACGAGCCCTTTCCACAAGCCATCCTCTACACCCTCACCGATCGATTCGAGACGGTCTTCGCGTTCGCTGTGCGCGGGTCCACCAACCTCTTCATCCTGGCGATCGACTCGCGAGTCACCTTGCCGAAGACGGAGATGATTCAACGGGGGTCGGAGCTCAACCAAAGGTACGATCTCGAGCCTTCCCTGGAC
>JARFQS010000571.1 GCA_029287645.1 Thermoanaerobaculia bacterium
TCGACCACGTCGCAACCCTGAGACAGGCTCGCATGGCGGCCTATCCAGACCCGATCGAGGCAGCTGAGATCGCCGAGCGCCAGGGTGCTTCCGGCATCACGATTCACCTGCGCAGCGATCGCAGACACATCCAGGAACACGACCTCGCGAGCCTGCGCCAGGTGGTCAAGGGAAAGCTGAATCTGGAGATGGCCACCACGGAGGAAATGACCACGATCGCTTTGCGCTACGGACCCGACCAGGTCAGCCTGGTGCCGGAGCGCCCCGAAGAGGTCACCACAGAGGGAGGTCTCGACCTCCTGTCATCGGGCGAGCGCGTCGTCGCGACGGCCAAGCAGCTCAAGGCCAAGGGGATCGTCGTTTCGGTGTTCGTCGACCCGGAGCCACGGCAGATAGAGCATCTCCTATCGATTACCGCAGGCTATATCGAGGGCTTCGAAATCAACACCGACCGCTATTCCACCGCCGACGGAGAGGCCGCCGCGGAAAGAGAGCTCAGGAAGATCGTCCAGGTTACGAACATGGGCCTGGAAGGTGGTCTGAGAGTTTTTGCGGGTCACGGCCTCAATACCGCAAACGTCGGTGCTGTAGCCTCGGTTCCAGGAATCGAGGAGCTCAACATCGGCCACTCCATCGTCTCGCGTGCCGTCATCGTCGGCATGGAGGAGGCGGTGCGGGAAATGCTCGTCGCCATGGGCTGAGTGCCCTGGACTACCGCTCGACTTCTATAGGCTCTTCGACTTCCTCTTCCGGCTCCTTGAAGATCAGAGCCGTCTCCTGAATCGGCAGCAGCACCCGGTGGGTCTTGTCCCCGAACGAGTACTGCAATACGTAGTACCCGCTCTCGGAGATCTGATGCAGGGCACCTTCGACCCCTTTGAGTCCCGCCAACTCGTTGTGGATCAAGACAGCAACAGGAAGCTCCATCGCCCTATCCCTCCAGTATTCCTGCCTCGCGATACTCCTTGATCTTGCGCTGCAGGGTTCGAAGTCCAATCCCCAGAATCTTGGCCGCCTCGGCCCGCCGGCCATTCGTCATCTCGAGCGTCTCCATGATCGCCAGGCGCTCGATCTCAGCCATGTCACGCGGCTCTCCAACCACGTTCTGCACTGGCAGACTCGAGCTCGCCAGGTGGCCCAGTCGAAATTCCGGTGGCAGATCCGCGACCCGGATCTCCTCTCCCTCGTGAAAGATCACCATCGACTCGATGAAGTTCTTGAACTCACGTACATTCCCGGGCCAGGCGTGATTCGACAGCAGCTCGAGTGCTTCCGCTGAGAGGCGCTTGAGCGGCTGACCGTGCTCCTCGCAGAATTGGGCCAGAAAGTGTTCTGCCAACAGAGCCGTATCCTCCAGTCGTTCCCTGAGAGGCGGCACCCGCAGAGTGACCACTTTCAGGCGGTAGTACAAATCCTCTCGGAACCTACCTTCCGCCACCTCCTTCTCCAGGTCCCTGTTCGTCGCGGCGAGGAGTCGGAAATCGACGTCGATCAGCTCCCCTCCACCGACGCGCATGACCTGTTTCTCCTCGAGAACCCGCAGGAGCTTGACCTGGAGCTCCGGGTAGAGCTCGCTGATCTCGTCCAGAAACAGCGTCCCCCGATGGGCCAGCTCGAACTTGCCAATCTTGCGGGCGACGGCCCCCGTAAAGGACCCCTTCTCGTGACCGAAGAGCTCGCTCTCGAGGATGTCCGAGGGAATGGCACCGCAATTCAAGGCCAGAAAACGCTCCTCGCTTCGCGGGCTCGCATGATGTAGGGCTTTCGCCACCAGCTCCTTGCCCGTTCCGCTCTCCCCGGTAATCAGCACGCTGGATCGAGTTGGTGCCACCAGACGCATCTGCTCGAAGAGGCGCTCCATCGGAGCCGACTTGGCGACAATGGCCTCGAAGCCATACCGCTTGTCGAGCATCGTCCTGAGCGTCGTGACCTCTTCCTTCAGCTGCCGTTTCTCGAGAACGTTCATGACCCTCTGACGCAGCTCGTAGAGATCGACAGGCTTGGTGAGATAGTCGTCGGCTCCAATCCGCATCGCTTCGACCGCTGACTCGATACTGCCGAACCCCGTCACCAGGATCACACCGAAGTCCAACTCGCGGCGACGCACCTCGCGCAAGAAGGCGATCCCATCGGTGCCCGGCATTCTCAGATCGCAGACCGCCAGTGCTGCCTTGTCGTTCTCTTCCAGAAACTGCAGGGCCTTCTGAGCTTCGTCGAAAGTACGAATCTGCAGTCCGGCCTTTTCCAAAGCAATGGCCATGGACTCCCTGGACCCGGTCTCGTCATCGATGACCAGTACGAGCGGTGCTTCTCCCGGCATGGCGCCATTTTGGCATACCCATCCCTTGCCTGCCAGCCCGAGCTCCTGGAGTCCGAATCCAGGATGGGGCCAGGATTCGCGTAAACTCTCCGCGGACCGATGGCGACGAGAACCCAGACGCAATCGACAGAGAGCGGGAGCTCCGGGGCGGCCAGCACCACCGTGGACGGGGTCGTGACGCGAATCGTATTCACCAGCGCTGCCAGCTCCTGGACTGTCCTCCGATTGACTCTCTCCGAAGGCAGGCGAACCCCTTTCACTGCGGTCGGACCGCTGTATGGCGTACAGCCAGGAGAACGACTTCGTCTCAGCGGCAATTGGGAGGAGGATCGCAAGTTCGGCCGACAGTTCCGCGTCACCTCTTACATGGCCCTCCAACCCAGCACCTTGGATGGCATCGAACGCTACCTCGGCTCCGGCTTGATCGCGGGGATCGGAAAGGTCATGGCCGGTCGGATCGTGGCCCGCTTCGGCCTCGACACCCTCGACATCGTGGAGAGCGAGCCCGACCGGCTCGGCGAGGTCGATGGCATCGGCCCCGTGCGAGCCGAGCAGATTCGCAAAGCCTGGCGACAACAACAGGGCCTTCGCGACACGCTCGTCTTCCTGCAATCCCAGGGAATGACTTCGAGTCAGGCGCTCAGGATCCACAAACAGCTCGGTGAGACCGCGGTGGCGGCGGTGAGGGCCAATCCGTATCGGCTTGCGGAGGCAGTGACCGGCATCGGTTTCAAGACCGCGGACCAGATTGCGGCGGGACTCGGAATCACCGGCGAGGCCCCGCAGCGTGTCGAGGCCGGCCTTCTCTACGCCCTCGATCGCGCCGCCGACGCTGGCCACCTCTACCTACCCAAGCCCAGATTGATGGACGATGCCGGCGCCCTGCTCGGCCTGGACTCCGAAGCAGGGGCGCTCCAGAAGGCCATCACCGCTCTCATGGCCCGAAGAGAGGTGGTGATCGAGGCCTCCGAATCGCGGCAGGTCGACGCGGTCTATCGGACGAGACTTCACGCGACGGAAGCCGGCGTCGCCGCCCGGGTCGAGAAGCTCCTCGAGAGCCCCTCCGACAGCCGCGAGATCGATATCCCGAAGGCCCTGGCCTGGCTGGAGCAGAATCAGCACCTGGAGCTCGCGCCGCAGCAAGTCGAAGCCGTCCGCTGCGCTCTCGACTCGAAGCTGCTGGTCGTCACTGGCGGCCCAGGCACAGGCAAAACGACCCTGGTTCGCGCCATTGTCCAGATCCTCACGAAGGCCAGGCAACGCGTCCTTCTGGCCGCCCCCACAGGTCGGGCCGCCAACCGTCTCAGCGAAGCCACGGGGGCTCCTGCCAAGACCATTCACAGGTTATTGGAGTTCGACCCACGTCAGATGGTTTTTCAACGGGATGGAGCACGTCCGTTGGAGGCTGACTACATCGTCGTCGACGAGGCCTCGATGCTCGACTGCCCTCTCGCCTATCACTTGCTCGACGCAGTGCCGGACGGCGCGAAGCTCGTACTCGTGGGCGATGTCGATCAACTTCCATCGGTCGGTCCGGGACGCGTGCTTGCAGACCTGATCGATTCCCGTCGACCCGCCGTGGTCCGACTCCAGACGGTTTTTCGTCAGGCCGCCCAGAGCCGAATCATCACCAATGCCCATCTCATTCGGCGCGGCGAGATTCCCGACCTCGAGTCCAAGAGCCGAGCCGAGGACTTCTTCTTCATCGAACGCCAGGAGCCGGAAGCGATTCTCGAGACGATCCTGCACCTGGTGACCCGCCGGATTCCTGGCAGCTTCGGTTTCGACGCACATCGCGATCTCCAGGTCCTGGCACCGATGCGCCGCGGCTTGATCGGAACCGAGAATCTGAATCTCGAGCTCCAGCGTCTGCTGAATCCGCCTTCGAGCCAGGACTCCACTCCGGCAGGACGCCTGCGCCAAGGCGACCGGGTCATGCAGATTCGCAACAACTACGAGCTCGACGTATTCAACGGCGATGTCGGAAGGGTGCTGCCAAGAGGCGAAGGGGACGAGGGTCTGCGAGTCGATTTCGGCCGGCGGAGGGTCGACTACGAACCCGCCGAGATCGACGAGCTGGTCCTCGCCTACGCCTGCTCGGTTCACAAGTCCCAGGGCAGTGAATACCCCTGCGTCGTTCTGCCGGTCCACACGCAGCACTACATGATGCTGCAACGCAATCTCCTCTACACGGCAGTGACCCGCGGCAGACAACTGGTCGTTCTGGTCGGCGACCGCCGCGCCCTCGCTATCGCCGTCCGCAACGATCGCCAACTCGACAGGTTTAGCCGCTTGACAGAGCGGCTGCTGTCCTCGGCTGACACCTACTAGAGGAGTCCGTCCGGACGGCCCGCCTGGGGGACGGCGTCGGCAATGTAGGGGAGCCCCTTGCGGGCTCCCATGGGAGGGGTCAAGCCCCTCTCCTACATCAAGGGCTGGCCGCCACCTTGCCACGTCATCGCGCCGGATCCTGTGTGCTCTGCGATGGCCCTTGCGCTGCGCTAGACGTGGCACCCCAAGACGAACCACCCGAACGAACCTCGGGCACCACTGATGGCAGTGAGGCAGTGAGGTACTGGGGCACTGAGGCAGTGAGGACTTGAAGCGGCCGGCGCCCCTGCCGGCCGGGTTGGGAGGGGGACCCCGCAGTCTCGAGATAGATCTCAAGGGTTCGGCGTGGGGACCTCCAGGGGGTTCTTGCAGCGGAAGGGAGAACAAGCCCCCTGGGGGCCCCACGTCGGACCCTCGCTCGATCTCCCCCACTGTTCCACTGCCACTCAGCACAAAAAGGGCGGGGCCGAGGCCCCGCCCTGAGAGTCACCCTTGTTGTGAAGCGTCAGCCTGACGGTTCGCGGTCGTCGGTCGACGGTCCGGGTTCGTCGAGCTCGATGTCGATCACCCCACCCGCTTCCGGCTCCGTGTAGGGATACTCGGGCTCCGTTGGCGGATCGGGCTCGACCGGCGGAGGCGTCGGGGCGACGGGTGCCGGTGGTGCCGCCTGTCCACCCCAGCCCTCTGCGGTGCCAAAGCGCGTCAGGACGGCGGCACCGAAGCCCACGGTCCAAGCTACGTACTTCACCAAGGCTCCGAAGATCGCGAACATCATCACGAAGAACCAGAGCCAGCCGCCACCGTAATCGAGCAGATCGGCGATCACGGACCAGATGGCGATTGCGGCGATACCCACGATCAGCACCAGATAGGGGCTGGCCAGGTTCCAGCCGAACCTCTCCTCCAGAATCCGTCCGAGCCTCAAAGCGACGGCACAGAAGCCCATGAAGGCCAGCAGCATGAGGCCCAGTATGGCGAAGGGCAGCAGCAGCAGGAGGGGGATCCCGATGATCGAGATCACCAGCACCAGCAACACGACGATGAACAGCGGCAAGATCAGGATCTGCGACAGCAGTCCGACCAGCCCGGACTTCCAGGGCTCCGTGGCCACCTTACGCTCCATCCGCTCCAGTGGCTTGCGGCCGAGTAGTAGCACCAGGCACGCGAACAGCACGAACATGATCAGAGCGAAACCCTCCCACGCCGCGCTCATGGCCACGTCCATGGGGCCAAAGTCGTGCCAGTCGTCGTCCCGGTACCACCTACCGGGGTTGAAGATGGCCCCACCGCCGGGGCGCCAGAACGGAAAGCCCTTGCCAAATGGCACCTCGACTCGCTGGCCACCAATCTCCACGTCGTCTTCCTCGTCGATCGTGCCACCCACGGAGACCACGTCCCCAGCCACTTCGGCGCCCGATTCCAGCCTGACGTTGCCACCCACCGAGACGACATCTCCAGTCACCTCGCCTGAGATCGTCGCCGAGCTCCCAATGGCCGCGGCATCGCCCTTGACGACTCCGCGAACGGTCAGCGGCGCTCCGAAGACGACGGCCTCGCGTGCGACCTCGTCCTCTTCTACCGTAAGGCTGGTTCCGAAGACGACCTGGGTGTCCTTCTTGCGCAGCTTCTTCTCGAGGGAGCGGACCTTCTCTTCCGCCTCAGCGAGATCCTCTTCGGTCTCGACCACCACCTCGGCAATGACGGTAGCTTCCTCGGGCTCGGCCGAGAACAGTTCCCTCAAGCGGGTTTCATCCAACTCGGACAGCTGCAGAACCAGATTCGAGTCGGCCTCACCGAGGCGCTCGCGCAAATCCTCGATGCTGACCACCTCGCCGTCGGCTGCCAACTCCTGCCCACTGATCTCGATCGTGCCCACCACGCTCTCGTCATCCAGCGCCTCGAGCAGGACTCCCCTGCTCAGCAGCTTGACATCGAAGCGCTCCAGAGTGCGCTCGCGGAGCTCGAAGTCCTCCGGCTCCAGAACGACCGTCGCCGTCACCTCGACCTGGGCCCCGAGAGGGGCACCTCCGAGGACGATCAGAGCCAGTGCCCACACACCCATCCAGGCGCCCAGCCATTTCTTACCTGCTTGGTTTTCAGATCGAATGAACATAACGAGCACTCCTCTCGGAATCGATCAAGCCCTGCAAGAGGCGAAACGCGACGAGGCTCAAAATCACACTCACCGCCATCACGCCCAAGAATATCGGGGACGAAAAGACCGAGGACAGAACCGCACCTGCCTCGGAAACATCCCTCCAGTAGGCCAGGCCGGAGCCCAGGCGCTGAAAGAATGCCACCAGACCACCCAGGATCACACCAATCATTCGGGCCGGTTGTAGAAGACCCAGGGTGGGTTGAAGAAGACTGGGAACGAGGACAGCCGCCAATCCAGAGAGAAGCAGGCTGATCGCCAGGGTGAACCGCAATGCCCAGGCAGGATCCAGAAGGCCCGTTCGCCCTGGCTCGGGAGCGATTCCGGCCGAAACCAGCACCCGCTCGGCAAACCCGACTGGGATCGGCGCCTCGGGGAGCCTCGACATCACCTGCCGCAAGGCCTGTTCGGATTCCTGATCAGAGCCCACCTGTTCCCGCTCCAACCAGTCCTGAACGGCCTTTTTGAGACTTTGATTCACCTTCATTCTCCTCTAAAGCGCCCTACGTGGCCTTCCACCCGGAAGTTTCGCCTATTTCCGAGCCTTTTCAACGCTTCTTCGGCTCCCAGCCTCGAGCCGTCAGATAACGAGCCATTGCCTTGCGGGCTCGGAACAAATGGGTCTTCACCGTGCCGAGGGGAAGGTCTGTGACCTCGGCAATTTCTTCGTAGGACAGTCCCTCATGGAAACGCAGCAGCACGACCTCCCGGTACTCCGGCCGCAGCCTCTCCAGGGAGGCCTCCATGTCTCTTGCCAGGTCCTGTCGCTGGAGTGCCGAATCGGGGGCCTCCGAGTCCCTGTCCGGCACTACCGCGAGCAAATCGGGCTCGCCGTCCGGCGTCTCCAACGCTACGGTATCCAGCTGTTTCCGACGCAGGTGGTCGATCGCGGTATTGTGCGCGATCTTGAACAGCCAGCTCGAGAACTTGCGATTCAGATCGAAGGTCCCCAATGCCCGAAACGCCTTGACGCTGTCTCTTATACACATCTCCGAGCCCACGAGACGAACA
>JARFQS010000587.1 GCA_029287645.1 Thermoanaerobaculia bacterium
CGGTAGCCACGCAGTCTCAACGCCTCCACGAGCTCGCCGAGATGATCGGCGTTGAGGGCATTGGCATGCACTAGAAGGACCTGCGGAATCTCGCGATCGAAGAGTCCTCGACTCTGGCCCTCGTAGAACTTCACCATGCGCATCATGTATTCGAGGTACTCGCGGCCGAGACGGGCCCGCAACGAGTCATCGTCCCGATCGAGAGCCGCATCGTAAGCGCGGGCGAAAATCCATTCGGAATTGTCGATGGTGACGGGAGCGACCCGGTAGCCCCGCTGTGTCAGGAGGCTCTCCAGTGCTGTCTTGGTTTCGAGGTCGAGGCCTGTATGGAGGAACGGATGACGGAAGTACCGCAAGGCTGCGCCTCGAGCCGCCAGGAGCGCGCCCGTGACCTGCTCGCCGCGAATCAGGTCCTGCTTGAACTCCTCCAGGGCGACGCGGTGCAGGTCAGGATGCGAGAAGGTGTGATTGCCAAGCTCCAGTCCGGCCTCCAGCCAGAGCTCGAGCAGTCGAACGCGCACAGGAGCAGGGGCTCCATTCGAGAAGAGCTTGTCCTCGTTGACAAACCCGACGGCGGGAATCGCCTGCTCGGTCAGCAGGGTCACGAGCCCCTCGTTGATGGCGAGAATCCTTTCCTCCGGAATTGCATGCGCACGCTGGGCGGGCAGATCGTCGAAGGTGATCACCATCTGTCGATCCAACCCGGCCTCATCAGCGACCAGACCCCCTGACCCTGTCATCAGGCAGAGGCAAAGGCTCGCTACTGTTCTCGAGCTCATGGCCCGTGAGCGTAGCATTTCGATCTGAAGGTCCGTTCGGGGGGGTCCGCGAAAGAGGCCTGGGGCTCGGTTCCTGGGCAATGGGACTGATCGTGTGTGGGTCCGACGTGGGGCCCCCAGGGGGCTTGTTCTCCCTTCCGCTGCAAGAACCCCCTGGAGGTCCCCACGCCGAACCCTTGGCGTCACTGGCGACCTAGTGCGTTGCTGCACACCTAAGCCTTTAAGCCCTTACGCCCCTATTGTCCCACTGCCTCAAGGCCTCACTGCCTTCGATGGGGCGCGATAACGTGACAAGGTGGCGGCCCACCCTGAATGTAGGGGAGGAGCTTGACCCCTCCCATGGGAGCCCGCGAATCGGGGCTCCCATCGGTGCCGACGCCGTCCCCCAGGCGGGCCATCCGGACGGATCTCCACGAGACTCCGGTTCGGGCAAGGAGCCTCGGTCTAGAATCCGGGTACGGAAAGGGGAGTCATGCACACACTCAAGAGACGAGGACGGAAGATTCGGACCCAGCTTGGCGGCGCAGCGGTTGCGTTGTCGGTTGTCGCCTTCGCAGCCTGTACATCGATGGGCTCGCTGGAGCCACCCGCGGTGACACTCGCGGGTGTCGAGCCCACCGAGGTGACGATGTTCGAGACGACGGTGCAGGTAAAGCTGCGCATCTCGAATCCGAATCCGGAACCGCTGACCCTGGAAGGGGCATCTTTCAAGCTCCGGCTGGAGGGTCAGAAGATCGGACAGGGCCTGTCTTCGGAGACGGTGAGTATCGACCGCCTGGACTCGACTCTTCTGGACGTGACCTTTCACGTCAATAACGCGGTCGCACTCCTTCAACTGAAGGAGATCCTCGAGCAGGAAGCGGTGGACTACGGGATCCGAGCGGTCCTCTACACCCAGGGTTCCTGGGGCACGAAGAAGCTCAAGGTGGAGAAGGAGGGACGGTTCGAGTTCACGAGCCCCGCGGAGCCGAGCCTCGACGATTAGATTGCCATCCTCTGCAGTCGGCGCCTGATTGCAGGAGAACAAGTACCCAGAAGAAAGGGCTCCAGAGATCTCTGGAGCCCTTCGCAGTTCGCGATACTCGAGGAGTGACTATTGAACCACTGCACTCCACGCCGACGTGTCGCCGCTCTCGAATCCGTCAGCGAACGGCAGGCCCGTGCAGAATTGACCCCAGTGGGTGGCCCATCGTCCCCTTTCGACCGCGCCACCGTCGCCCGTATTCGTGGGGCTGCCCTGCGTCCAGGCGTACTGGTTGAACACCCAGAAACAGCCACTCGCCGCCGGGTCGAGGACGATTCCGGACCAGTCGCCCCAGCGGTTTGCGTCGCCGTCGCCGAGACGGGTACGCACATAGAAGGCTTCGCCTGCATGGAGAACGCCGGAGCCGCGGTTGGTTCCAGCTGCGTCGGTGACGTTGCGGTAGGTGAAATAGGCGCCAGGGTTGATCGTCGGGCTCGAGGCCGCGAAGCCGATGGCGACTGCCCCACCATCGAAAGCGATGGAAGGATAGAAGGTGTGGGTGCCGACAGAGATGTCCTCGCCACCGATCACGCCATGATCCGACACCGTTGGATTGTCCAGATTGCTGGTGCCGAACTCAACCCAGTGGCTGGTGGCTTCGCCGTCGTTACCCGCGAAGACCGTTCCGGTCGGGTTGATCGTCTGGACGGCGTACAAGGAGTTGTCTCGCCAGACTGCTGAAAGCGCGGAGCGGTTGTTGGTTTCGATTCTGACCGTTGTGCCCTTCTGACGAGCATTGGGTAGCTCCGGCGCGCTCGACAGGTCTTCGATATTCCCCAGGCTGACGAAATCGAGATCGAAGGAGGCGGCGCCCAGCGGGTTGTCGATCCGAACGACCTGCTGCAGCTCCGACTTGGTGCCGTCACTGTCCGTGTCGAGCGTCGTGCCCGAGTAGCCGACCAGATAGGTGCCGAAACCCGCAGGTGGCGTGCCGAAGACCGCGGCCGGTTGCAGGGGTGCCTGGAGGTCCTTGGCCACGACTGGAGTTGTTGCATCGAATGGTGCGAACAGATTGATGTCGGCTGCCGCACAGTCATAGAGGCCGCCGGTCGTGCCCTTGTCGATCGTCCATAGGCGAACACCGCCGAATTCGTCTCCCACAGGTACCGGAAGCTCGGAAAAGAACGGGAACATGCTCGCTGTGACGTAGGCGGCCTCTTCGTCGACCGCAAGGCCGGGATAGTCGGACCAGTGGAGGATGTTGTCGATCTCGAGCTTGGTCTCGATCTCGGTGCTGCACCAAGTTCCGTTCGGATTTCCATCGTCGGACACCGCAATGAAGATGCTCGATTCGTCGGTGGGAGTCCCATCCAGAATCTGATCGGACACCCCGAGAATGACAACCAGGAATCGGTCCTCGTACGGGTCGTAGGTGACCTTCGGATCGAAAGTGAAGGCGAGAGGGGTAAGGCCGAGGTTGGTCAGAAAGCCGTCGAGATCGCCCTGAGCATCGAGAGTCCCATCCTTCTGCCGGATCTCGAAGATCTCGTTGACGACGTCGATGACGTGGTTCTGGCCGACGGCGCCGATCGGATCGGGTGGGATCCGCCCTTCACCATTGACGATGGGGTTGTCCTCGAAATCCGGACCCGCGAAAGAAGTGAACAGGTTCGGAGCACTGGGCAGAGGGGGTCGGAGCTCGTCGTTGCTGGTTGCCAGCGGCGCCTCCGATCGCTCCGTCGGTGCCGTGCGAGGCTCGATGCGCCCTGGCGAGTCGATGACCTGAATGAGGCCCAACAGCTCGGGTTGCGAGACGTGATACTGCGCTCCGGGCTCCCGAACACGGGCTTGCACGGGGGTTCCGTGAACCGATCCGAAGAAGGCACGAGGCGCACCTGAAGTTCTTATCGGGAGTCGGGCTGGTCGAGCGGCGTGGTCGCTATCGGGGTTCACCTGAGTGCGCTCGGTTTCGATTCCCGAGAGAACCAGCCCTGCTCCGAGACCGAGTACGGCAAGAAGGAGTGCAACGACCAACACGGTGTAGGATGTTTTGGGATTTCTCATTTCGATAGCTCCGCAAATCAGTCATCTTCGTCGAATCGACACGCACTGAGAAGGGTCGAATCGACCGATTCCAGAACCGCTCTGGGCCCTGTTTGGGCGAATCCGCCTGACCCTTCTCAAGACCTGCGATTCTCCAGACTCGGGGCGTCGAAGTCAAATAGAGCGAGATACATATGGGTACAACCCGGGTTGCTTCCCGGGGGTGGAACCCTTTAGGGTCAGGACCTGCCATGGAGGGAACCGCGAACATCGTCCTCGAGCCAGAGATGCGAGCGCTCTTGCAGACCGCGAGGGTCGAGCTCGGGGTCCAGGGCGCCGCGCAGCTGATGCAGCTCGTCGAAGGTCGCTTGGACTGGCAAGGACTGGTCGAACAAGCCGACTGGAACGAGACGGCCGCTCTGTTGGTGCACCATCTGGAGGCCTGCGGACTGACTGAAGCGGCTCCGGAGTCGGCACTCGCGAAGCTGCGCACCATCAGGTTGGAGCAGCGCGTGCGTTTTTTCTTCTTCCTTCGACCCGAGCTCCTCAGGGTGCTCGAAGGGATGGAGTCGGGCGGGGTGGAGATCATTCCTCTGAAGGGTGCCTTCCTGATGAATACGGTCTACCCGGACGTGAGCCTGCGACCGGTGGGTGATTTGGACCTTCTGGCGCGAGACGAGGACCTGAACCGCGCGATGGAGGTTCTCGACCGTCTGGGCTACCAGTCGAAGTCGGGAGAGGCTGTGCTCCCGAGTGGTGCCATCGACGACCACCATCACTGTCCCCGGGTGTTGAGTCCCGATGGCTCCGTCGAACTCGAATTGCACCGTCACATTGTCCGACGAAAGACTCCCCTCTATTTTCCGATCGAAGGATTCTGGGAGCGCAGCACCGCGGGGGAGATCAAGGGTAGAGCGGTGAGGGTCTTGGCCGGGAGAGACTTGATGACGCACCTTTGCTGTGCGTTCTTCCTGGACCGACGCAGGAGGGCTCGAGGATACGGAGCCTTGCGGCAGTTGATGGATCTCTCGGAGTCGGTTCGTCAGTTCGAGCCGGATATCGATTGGGGAGGGATGATCCAGGACTTCAGGGGTGGGGCTCTGCAGGGACCTCTCTACGCCGCCCTCCGAGCCGCGCGCGAGCTACTCGAGGCACCGGTACCGAATGAGTTCCTCGAGAGTTTTCGACCAGCGGGATTCGACGACGAGATCTTCGGCCACTTCCTTCGCCTCAAAGTTCTAAACCCTGGGATGTGGTTCTTTCACGAGCTCGTAGATCCTCATGACAATCACTGGTGGAACATGAGCAAGGCCGCCATCCACAGATTGCTCCCGTCGGCCTCCTATCTGCAAGACAAGTATGGACCGCGGGCCGGCCAGGCGGAGGGGCGATTACTTCGCAGGCACCTCGGGGATGCTACTCGAACGGCTCTGACGGCCTGCTGGAGGCCCCGCGCCTTGGCTCGGGAGCTGCGCGCCGACTTCTGGATGAACCAGATACAGCTCTGATGGCCGCGCGTGGCTGCTAGCTGATCGAGCTCATGGTCTCGAGAATCAACTCACAAGTCGCGGGGAGCTGGCTCGAAACAAGCTCGTAGCAGGGGACTCGCGTAGCGATACTCACGGCAACGTCCAATCCGCTGCCTGGATGGGCCATCGGGTTGAGGGCGTTCGAGTAGATCCTGGCGGCCGCTGTAGCGGTACCCACCTCCCGGACCCTTGGCTGTCCCGAGTCGGGATCGAAGC
>JARFQS010000610.1 GCA_029287645.1 Thermoanaerobaculia bacterium
GCCGCCCCAGGGGCCGAACTTCCTCTTCAAGGGCTCGCCGCGGATCGATCTCCAGCCCGGCTTCGACGGGCCCGTGCTGCTCTGTCGCCACCAGACGACGGTGGAGATGAAGAGCGTCGAGATCGGAGCCGCCGACGTCGCATTGCGCGAGTCCGAGGACGACCCGTGGGCGGAAATAGAGGTCACCAACATCAACATCGGCTTCTATCTGATCAGCGACAACACCATGCAGCCCGGCCGGGTGCTAGGGGAGGTCGATGGCGGCGCGTATCTACCCTACTACTTCAAGATCACCGATTTCTTTTCTGGATGAGCTGGAGTTCTGGAATGGTTGACTTCGAGCGGACGGACACCCAGGAGCAGTTGGTCGCGACGGCGCGCGAGTTTGGCATGGGGGTGGTCGCCCCGGCCGAAATCGAGCTGGATCGGATCGCGGACCCCGAAGAGGTGTTTGCGAGCGATCTCTTCTGGAGCGTGATGAGCCAGTTCTTCGAGCTCGGTTTCAACCGCATGGCGCTGCCCGAGGCGTTCGGCGGGCTCGGTCTCGACCCCCAGACCACGGGGATGGTCTGGGAGGAGCTCGGGCGTTGGGGCCCGGGATTCGCGGCCTCGCTGATGCCCGGCGCGGTGGTGCCCCAGCTGCTCTGCTTCCTGGTCCCGGACCGGGAGGACCTGATCGACGAGTTCGTGCGCCCCTACTGCCAGGACAAGTCTGGCCGGCGCATCACCGCCTGGTGCAGCTCCGAGCCCGATGTCGGCTCAGACGGGAGCAACTACGAAGACCTCGCAGTCCACCACCACACCACCGCCCGGCTCGAGGGGGGCAGGTACACGCTGAACGGAGCCAAGTCCGATTTCGTCTCCAACGGTGGAATCGCCAGCGCCTACATCGTATTCGCCTGCGTCGACCCCTCGATGGGCATCAAGGGCTCGGCCGCCTTCGTGGTGCCTGGCGACGCCAAGGGCATCTCCCGCGGCCGAGCCATCGACAAGACCGGACTGCGAACGCTCAACCAGTCGTCGGTTTTCTTCGACGACGTAGAGATACCGGAGGGAAACCTGATCTTCCCCCACGGCGAGTCCTATCCCATGCTCCACAACGCCATCATCACCGTCGGCAACCTGGCAGTCGGATATCTCGCGGTGGGACTGATGCGTGCGGCCTATGAGCACGCGCTCGAGCACTGCAAGTCGAGGATCCAGTGGGGCAAGCCGATCTTCGAGCATCAGCTCGTCGCCAAGAAGCTCTTCGAGTGCTGGCAGGCGATCGAGGCATGCCGAGCCTTCCTATACAAGGGCAGCTGGCTCTCGAAACAGAACTTCCCCGGTGACTTGAAGACCAGCCTGGGCGCCAAGATATTCGCCACCGAGATGGCTGTGACCCACACCGCCGAGATGGTGCAGGTGCTCGGGGGCTACGGCATCTCGATGGAGTACCCGGTCGAGAAGTACGCTCGTGACGCCAAGTTACTGAAGATCATGGACGGCACCAATGAGATCTTGATGGCCAAGGCTGCCAAGCACTTGTGATGGGCCAGCCGTCGGCGATCACGTCCCCGTAAACCAGACTGCGAGAGCCTGATGGATTCTCAGCGGATACCGATGGCCACGGAGATCTTGGGGCCCCCGGCGGGCTTCTGGGCGGCCACTCCGTAGTTTCCCTCCGCGAGTCCAATGCCGCCATTGTCGAAGATCGCGACCCACCGATTCATGTATAGGGTGCCGCTGTCCGTTCCGGTGAAGGTGTGGAACTCGGGGCCGTTGATCGACACGTCGACGTTGCCGGTGGAGCTGCGAAAACTGCCGCTGACCAGCAGCGTTCCGTCCCCCAGCACCGACATGTCGCTCACGCCCCAGGCAGTGTCCAGGGTCATGGCGCCGTCCGAGCCCGACCAGCTGCCTCCGCTCTCGTCGAACCAGATGGCGTTGGGCTGGGCAGGAGTGCCGCGCTGGACCGTCGTGAGGGCGACGTTCGCGCTCTTTTCGAGCACCGTGCGCGTCGACTTCAGCTTCTTGGAGACGGTGGCGATCGCCTTGTGCTGCGCGGCGAAGACCCTGTCGAGCATCGTGTCCATGGGACCCCCCGTGCCATAGTAGAAGTCCTTGGGAAACTGGCCCATCAGCGCAGCACCATTCGCGAAGCTGGTGAGGATGGGCGTCGCCACGAGGCTTGCGTCATTGCCCGAGCTGCGCACGATTCCGGTGACCGCGGCTGCGAAATCCTGGTAGTCGAGGAAGAGATCCTGGAGAAGATTGAACGAGTACCCCCCTCCCTTCACGACGCTCTGGAAATCCTTGAGGGCACCGAGGAATTCCTTCTGCGCGTCCTTGATCCGTGCCAGGTCGCCCTTCATCTCGGCGGTGACGCCACTCTTGAGCTGTTTGCTCGCCTCTTTCTCACTGATCTGGGCTACCGCGGCACCGGCGGACAGCAGGATGGCGGCGACGAGAAGAGTGCAACGAATCATGATGGCCTCCTTGGCATGGGCAAGGGACGAAAAGCCCTGAGCCGTGTAGCTGTTACGGTTGTCCCCGGCTGTTCAGTATCCGCAAGTGATAGTCGGCGATCAGCCCTCCCAGGGCGCCCGCCGGAATCATCAGGGTGAAACCCGCCAGGTCGAACCAGAGGGGGGGGCGGGGGCCCGGCTGGCCGAATGCCGCGTAGGCGAAGAGTGCCAGGAAGGCGGATCCGACTGCGATCCAGGCGCCGTGGCGGACGAAGAAGCGCTCGGC
>JARFQS010000078.1 GCA_029287645.1 Thermoanaerobaculia bacterium
CGGCAGCGTCAGATGTGTATAACAGACAGACCCACGACCCCGCCTGTCAAAGCCACACCGAGGGACCCGAAGATACCGGCCAGGGTGCCCGTCACGGAAACTCCACCGTCGGTCCCCACCTCGACAGGGCGAAGGCTCGTGATGAGATACGTCGGACCACCGCGAAGCTGACCGATCTCGCTCTCGAGAGTGTCGGCTGTCGCCGCCGCCATCGCACCTGCGAAGGCCACCGTGAACAACTGCGGAAAGGGAGTGACGGCTGCGTAAACTGCGCACGCAGCCGCCACGGTGCCATTCGCCAGAACGTTCCAGACGCTCCTTGCGCCACGACTGCCCTGTGCCACACCCAGCCGAGATTTGTGCCGATATCCAACCCGTGTCGCCAGGCTTCCCAGAAGAAAGAAGATCAACAGGAGTAGATAACCCTTCCAGCCGAGGAAGCCCAGGATTACGCCGCCGACCAGCGTGGCGGCTACCCAACCACTGAGGTCGAGCGTCTGCATGGCACGTGCCGCACCAGCCAGGAGCGCGTTGACGATCAATGCGATCGCCAACCGAAAACCCCAGTTCGGGGTGATCAACTGACTCCAGTACCCTTCCGTCCAGAGGCTGCAGGCCATGAGCAGGGCTCCGATCAACGGTACGGCGAGGTTGTCGTCGAGTCTCGTTGGCATGGATTCGAGTAGAGCCGCGACCAGCGCCACTGCGAAACTCATGGCCCAAACGAACGGCGCGTCGTAGACCCCCGGCGCCACCCACTGCACGAGAAACGCGACGGCGCCTCCACCCAGCAACCAGTAGGCCGTCAATCCCGCCCAGCTCTTGGCCGGATTCCAGGGCAGCCCGCGTCGACCCAGAATCGGGCCGATCAGCGACGCCGCCCCGTCTCCAAAGGCGAGCAATCCCCAACCGGCCGCGGCCCATTCCGGCTGTCGGCCGAAGATCACGAGGAGCAACCAGACCGTCAGAGGATAGAGGACGACGCCAGGGGCTCGCCCCTTGCGTTCCTCCTCACTTCTCCAGAGGCCCAGTCCGTCGAGCCTGGAAAGAACGAGCAGGTTGAAGGCGAAGCCGGCAAGAGCCAGCCAGGAGAGCTGCAGAGGATCGACCCAACGCAGGCTCAGGGCCAGTGACCCGGCACCGATATGAACCGTCTGGCGAAAGAGCTCCCGAGCTGAAAGCCTGACCACGGGTGCAGCGCCCTAGCCGGTCGCTGGACCGTGCTCGGCCGATTCGTCCCAGAGGTCCTCGAGAGCCTCTGAGAGAGTCTTCTCGGCTTTCCAGCCAAGGGAGCTCAGCGGAATGGTCGAGGCAACGAGTAACGGTACATCCACCGATCGGAGCCGCGCTCGATCGACTTCGACCGCCGCGAGGACTCCGGAGATCCGAATGAGCTCGTCGAGAGCTTCCTCGACGCTGTGAGCCTGTCCGCTCCCGAGGTTGTAGACCTCTCCCGGATGTCCTTGCTCGAGCAGCGTTACGAAGCCTGCCACCGCGTCGTCGACGTGGACGAAGTCCCGGCGCGCCGAGAGGTTTCCGACCTGGATCGTCGGCGGCTGTTCGCCATTCGCGATGGCCCTGAGCTGCTGGGCGAACGCCGGCAGCGCGAAGATCGGGGCCTGACCTGGGCCGCAGATGTTGAACGACCTGACAATCGTGGCGTCGTAGTGGGCGGCGACTCGCTCCATGGCTGCCTTGCTCATGCCGTAGGGGCTTGTCGGAGCCGCGACACGGTCCTCGGTCAGCGGCTGCTCCTCCTCTGGGACCAAGCCATAGACCTCGGCGCTCGAGGCCGCGACGACCCGCACCCCCTCCGCCGCGCGAAGTAAGTTCTCGCTTCCGAGCACGTTGACCCTGAAGTAGATATCGGGTCTCTTCCACGATTCGCCGACATGGCTGAGCCCCGCCAGGTGGACGATCCCTTCGGGCGTCGTCGCCTCGATGACCTCCGATAGTCTGGCAGCATCCAGGAGATCCGCCTCGATCAGATCCACTCCGTCCAGCTCTGGCTTCTCTCCGATGTAGGTACCCGACACGCGGTGTCCTCGATCGACGAGATGTCGACCCAGATGCGCGCCGACGAAGCCGGCCACTCCCGTGATGAGAACGTCCATGGCGGGTTTGGATACCGACCGGTCCTCAGCTCTTGGACAGCTTCTGGCGCCAGTAGTCGAGGGTGTCCTTCAAAGTCTGGTCGAGGGGGATCGTGGGCTCCCAACCGGTGTCGGATCGGAATTTCGAGAAGTCACCCAGCAGGATCTCCACATCGGAAGGCCGTAACCGCTCCGGGTCGACCTGCACATCGACCTCGCTGTCGGACAAGGCGAGGAGTCGATCCAGGAGCTCGCGAATCGTCACGGCCTGCCCGCTCGCCAGGTTGTAGACCTCACCAGGCGTCGCTTGAGTCACCGCCAGCCAGTAGGCGCGCACCATGTCTCGAACGTCCGTGAAGTCCCGCTGGGCATCCAGATTTCCGACCCGAATGATCGGCTCCTTGAGGCCTGCCTCGATGGAAGCGATCTGCTTGGCGAAATTCGAGGTCACGAAGACCTCGCCACGCCGGGGACCGGTGTGGTTGAAGCCCCTGGTGCGAATCGTCTTCATGCCGTAGCTTTTGAAGTACTGATAGGCGAGAAGGTCCTGAGCGACTTTCGAAACAGCGTAGGGCGAGAGGGGGCGCAGCGGGTTCGATTCCTTGATCGGTACCTCGTCCGGCAACACCAACCCATACTCTTCGCTCGATCCGGCGATCTGGATCACCGGGTCGAGACCCTGGACCCTTACCGCCTCGAAGATGTTCGTCTGACCCAGAAGGTTCGTTGTCAGGGTCTCTGAAGGGGCTCTCCAGCTGGCAGGGACGTAGCTCTGAGCCGCCAGATGGAAGATGTAGTCCGGCCGGACCTCGGCCAGCACACTCTGCACCGCGGCGGCGTCCCTCAGATCGCAGTCCCGCAGCTGGATCCTGCCCTCGAGATGATCGATGTTCTCCGTTCGGCTGCGCCAACGCCGCAGGCCGAAGATCTCCACCTCCGGCTGCTCGGCGAGTAGGTAGTCTGCCAGGTGGGATCCGGCAAAGCCGGTGATTCCAGTGATGAGTGCACGCATGGGAATTCTCCTGATTGCGACCGAGGCAGCGGCTTCTGTGGCCTGTCCACGAAATCCGGCTCAGTAGCCGGGATTGAAGCCGTTTCGGGTGCCGCCTGTCAAGTCGAGGAATGTACCAATGTTCTTCAATGTCAGGGCGAACCGGATCTCCCTGTCCGACCGCGTCACGGATTGCCAATCCCGGTACTCCAGCCGATATCCGAAGCACTGCGAGAAGTACTGGATGATGTAGCGCTGACTCTGCAGCAGGGAGAGCTCGAAGTCGTAGTTGATCTGCGTATCCAGCCGAAGATGGCTCGGCCAGATCTCGACGCCGGCATAGAAGCGAATCTGGTTGCCCGTGGTGTTGCTCGTTTCGGGATTGGACTTGGTGAACCAGGTCAGCCCCGCTCCATGGGGGCCGAACCTCATTCCACCCGAGATCGACGTCGAGAACAGCTCATTGAACAGAGTGCTGTAGGAAAGTCTGGCTTCCAGATTCGCTGTGCGGTTCGGATTGAATCGATAGCGCAGGTTCACGGGGCCCTGAGTCGACGTAAGAGTCCGATCGGCGGAGGACTGCAGGGGTACGGTGTCGTCGAGACTGTATAGCTGCCCAATCTCGAGCGACATGATCTCGCGCGCGCCGCCATGCAGCTCTTCATCGGCGGGCTTGGCGAGCAATCGGTTGACCAGGTTGACCGAGAAGACATTCGCAAAGGGGATGAAGTCGATCTCGTCGAATCTCAGGATCTGGTCGGCATCTTCGAAATCCTGGACGTAGCGATAGTTCCAGCGTGGCTCGACGATGTGCTTGAACTTGCCGAAGCGCCCGACCTTGCCATCGAAGACTCTCGAAAAGGACGGCCCGACGATGCTGGTATTGCCGGTTGCTATCGCCCTCGTCAGAGACTCGCCGGTCAGGGCAGTTCCGTCCTCTGTCCGGCTGTCGCTGTACCAGGTGACGCGCTCGCTGGCGCTCACCGATACCGAGAGCCACGGCAAGGTGCTGAGCGCCACGGTCAGGTTCGGAGAGATATCGGCGCGTCCCCATTTCTGATCGAACCTGTTGGTCCTGGCCGATTGCAGGTAGTTCAGCGAGCTGACCAGATCCAGATAGATGGGTAAACCAGCTATCTGGGTGGGCCGTAGTCTGTACTCGGCCTCGGGAAGGCGTCGGGCTGTGGTCGTGTCGTCCTGGGCGATGAAGGTCTCGGTATCGTCGACAAGCAGCGTGAAGGACTGTTGTCCCCAGCTGCCGGTGAGGAACGCTTCGGAGCGCAAACGGCGGATGGCGACGTTGCTGAAGTCCCGTTCGAAGTCGCGAAAGAAGTTGAAGTCCGAGAAATCCTGATACCGGACGACTCCACGCAATCCCAGCGGCAGCTGTTCGCTGACGTGGGACCAGAACACTTTCCAACGCAAGTCGTCGGAATTCGGATCGTCGATGACATACCCCTCGAAGATGCCCCGGGTGTTCTCGCTCGGTCGATAGCGGAACTCGTTGCCGGCACCGATGTAGCTCTCACTGTAGAGGTCAGCGTAGAAGGTCGTGTCATAGCTCGGCCCGAGGGTCAGGAAGTACGCCAGCCCCAGCAAGGCACCTCGGTTCTCCGAATAGCCGAGATTCGGAAACAGGAACCCCGACTTGCGGTCCGTGCTGGCGGGGTACATGATCTGCGGGAAGTAGAGGAGTGGGGCCTTCTTCACTCGGAAGCGAGCATGCTTTCCCTTGGCCCATCCGCCCAGCTCCACGCTACCCTTGGCGAGTCGGAAGCTCCAATCCGGATTGTCGTCGATACAAGATGTGACCATGCCATCGGTCACCTCGTACTCCTCCTCGCCGACCTTCTTGATGATCGCACCCTCGAAGAAGATGTCTGGGTCTACGAACGCCTTGGCGTTGGTCACCGTGCCGGTCTTGGTCACCAAATCGAAGATCAGCGTGTCTCCCACCAGACGCTTGGGCCCCTGGTCGATGATCACGTCGCCCTCGGCGGTGACCTGCTCGGTCTTCAGATCGACTGTTACCTTTTGGCCCTGGAACTGGAGATCCTGATACTGCAGCTCTACACCGCCGCTGGCGACGACATAGTCTTCCCGCACGTACTCCAAATTGCCCGCCGTGCCGGTGGCCACACCTCCGCCCTTGTCCTCGGGAAAAGGAATCTGGAATCGGATCCGATCGAGACCGGGCTCGGCCGCAGAGTCCTCGAGCTCCTCCGGAGGAAGTGATGGATCGGCATCCTCGACTTCCTCCTGCCGACCCATCATCGGGTCGTCATCGGGCCACTCCTGGGTGATCTGCGCAGCGACACCTGAGGCTAGAGCCGGCATCAGAATCGCGACGACCCAGCTCCACAACCACTGGGTTCTTCGTCGCGCTGGCCGACGGCTGCTACTCGATTGGCTCGGCCCGCTGCTCCTCAACCCTGAACTTCCCTTTCGACGATGATGGCAGTGGCTTCCCCTCCACCGAGGCAAATGGCGGCACAGCCCCGGCGAACGTTCCGCTCCGCCATGGCGTGGAGCAGAGTCACCAGAATGCGCGCTCCAGAGGCGCCGATGGGGTGCCCGAGGGCAACTGCCCCGCCGCGAACATTGACCCGATCCATGGACAGATCGAGCTCTCGCAGGAATGCCATGGCCACAGCGGCGAAAGCCTCGTTCACCTCCCATAGATCGATGTCATCCGCGTTCAACCCAGCCTTCTCCAACACCTTCTCGGTCGCCTTCACCGGTGCGGTCGTGAACCAGTCGGGCTCCTGAGCCACGGTGGCCTGGGCGACCAGACGAGCCAGGGGCCGCACCCCCAGCTGCTCAGCTTGTTCCGCTGTGGTGAGCACCAGGGCCGCGGCACCGTCGTTGATCTTGCTCGCATTCGCTGCCGTAACGGTACCATCCTTCTTGAAGGCTGGTCGAAGGCTCGGCATACGGTCCAGGTCGACCCTGAATGGCTCCTCGTCACGCTCGATGGAGAGCGGGTCGCCCTTTCGCTGAGGTACCTCGACTGCACAGATCTCATCCGCGACCCGACCGCTCTCGATCGCCTCTCGGGCCCGCTTGTAGCTCTCCTGAGCGAAGGCGTCCTGGGCCTCACGAGTGAACTCGTAGTGACTGGCGCAAATCTCCGCACAGTTACCCATGTGGACGTCGCTGTAGGGATCCCACAGACCGTCGTGAACCATCGAGTCCAGGAGCTTGCCATGGCCGAGGCGAAGACCTTCACGAACGCCGGCCGCCAGGAACGGCGCATTCGTCATGCTCTCCATTCCACCCGCTGCCACCAATTGGAAGTCGCCACAGCGCAGGTCGTTGGCTGCAGTCATCACTGCCCGCATTCCTGAGCCACAGACCTTGCCGACGGTCACGGCACCCGTCGAAACGGGGCAACCGGCGCCCAAGGTCGCTTGCCGGGCCGGGGCCTGTCCCGCACCGGCGGTCAGCACGCAGCCCATGTACACCTGTTCGAGAGCCTCGGGATCCAGCCCTGCGCTGTCGATGGCTCCCCTCAGTGCAGCGGCACCAAGAGCGTGGGATGGGAGTTTCTTGAACGCGCCCTGGAAGGATCCGATGGGCGTACGAACAGCACTCAGAACGACTACATCTTTCATGAGCACCTCGCTCGTTGTTGGGTTGTGATGATCCGGGTTCACACCTCAGGGACCGGCCCGAGCATCCGGAGGAAAGCGTAAGACTGATCAAGCCTCAGGCACCCGGTCTTCGAGAGCCCTCATCATAGCAGTACTGGACCTCCTCAGACGACCGGATTGGGGCTCTCATCGGACTGCTTCAACACCCTGGTAGGACCCCGCCTGGATACGCTCACGAATCGCCACCCGAGGCCTTCGCCTCGACCCGCGAGACGGGTGGTATCGTGTTCGAACCGACTCCGACGGGAGGCCGTATCGAGCCATGAAACGAATCCTCGGAATCGACTTCGGCGAAAAGCGCATCGGGCTGGCCATCTCTGGGCCGGAGGCCCGGCTCGTAGTGCCGCTGACCACCGTCGGACGCACGAGCGACAGTCAGGCGATACGCCAGATTGTCGACATCGCCCTGCAAGAAGGTGTCGAGGGCTTCGTTGTCGGTGATCCGCTGAACTTGAACGGCAGTCGTGGTCCGGCATCGGCTCGAGCGACCAGCTTCGCACGCAAGCTCGCCCAGGAGTCGGGCCTGAGCGTGGAGATGACGGATGAGACCCTGACTTCCGTCGAGGCCGAGCAAAGGCTTCGCGAGGTCGGGATCGACCCGCGACGCCATCCCGAAAAGATCGACGCAACCGCGGCGCAGATTCTTCTGCAGCAGTACTTGGACGAGACTCTTCCGAGGCCTGGAGCCGATGAGTAGGGCCGCCTGGCTCTGGGCGACGGCTGCCGCCATGGTGGTTCTGATTCTCGTGGTGGGAGCGGGCGTCGGTATTTGGGCCTGGAAGACGCTCCACTCTTCCTACAAGGGGTATTCAGAAGCCGAGCTGCTGCACGAAGTACTTCCAGGTCAGGACGCCGGATCGATCCTGCAGGAACTAGAGGCGAAGGGGGTTGTCAACGATGCATTTCTCGCCCGGCTCTACCTGGTCCGGGTGCTGGGGGATCCCCCTCTGAGAGCAGGCGAGTATCGCTTCGATACGCCGCTCACCGTGCCCGAGATCCTCGACAAGCTGGTCATGGGCGACGTCGTGACCTATCCCGTCACCATCGTGGAAGGCCTGACCTTGGGGGAGACGGCCGCACATCTCGCCGAACAGGGTTTCGGGGACGAGCCGAGTTTCCTCGAGGAGATGCTCTCGGCAGGCCGGATCTCAGAGCTGGATCCCGAGGCATCGAGTCTGGAAGGGTACCTCTTTCCGGACACCTACTCGTTCGCCAAGGGAACCTCGGAAGACGAAATTGTCTCAGCGCTCGTGAGCACCTTCGTGAGACTCTTCGAGCGTGACGTCCGGCCGGCCCTGCTGCCCGAGGATGAGCGCACTCCCAGGCAGATCGTCATACTGGCCTCCATCGTAGAAAAGGAAGCGCGCCTGGACGAAGAGCGGCCGACCATCGCCGGCGTCTATGTCAACCGGTTGAGGAGAGGCATTGCCTTGTATGCCGATCCGACGATCGTCTATGCCCTCAAGCAGCAGGGACGCTGGGACGGCAACATACGACGACCCGATCTGAAGTTGGACTCGCCCTACAACACCTACCTGTACCCGGGACTCCCTCCGGGCCCTATCGCCTCACCGGGACTGGCGAGTCTCGTTGCAGCGGCACGGCCAGCCGAGGTTCCCTACCTGTACTTCGTCAGCCGCAACGATGGTTCGCATGTCTTCGCCTCGACTCTCGCCGAGCACAATCGCAATGTGCACAAGTGGCAGAAGGTCTACTGGCAGAAGAAATGGGCCGAAGAGAAGGCGAACCGAAACAACGAGCCTTGAGCCGCCAGACGCCTCAAGGCAGAACGATCCTCATCCCTTCTTCGACCTTTGCGGCCTCACCCGAAGTGACACTGCAAATGGAGACCTTGTCCTCGACCTTCTCGACCCGCAGGCGAGCGATCTCGGAGAGCGATTCGTACAGCAGCTCTCCTGTCTCGGGGTCGCGAATGGCATCTCGGACGCCCACGATGAGCTCCTGACCGGGTGAAACCCCCTCGCGCTCGCCACGATTCACCCAGATCCGGCCGTTCTGGACACGGGCAACGGTGCCAGTCCAGGGAATCTCGGGAAGCTGCAGGACGATCCAATCCACCGCATCCGAGACGGCAGCTTCGACCGCTTTGCCGACGTTGTCACTTCGGAATGCATCCAGATCGCCTCCCCAGTTGGCCCCGGAATAGCCGAACGTCGCTCCCGTTCGGTTCGACTCCCCTACGACGCTCGACGACGCCAAGACCTGCCCGGTGGTCGAGTCCACCACATAGATCGTGGCATTGATCTGCGCCGACTCCCTCGAACCCCCCACCCTCACGCCCTTGTATCGAACACCGCCCCCGGTCCCGGCGGAACGATGCTCGACATGGGTGATGGCCCCCTTCACCAGGAGCTGGGCTGGTGTCATCTGCCCGACCTCGGGCGTCCTGCTGCCCTGCGCTGTGCGCCCCGAAGCCCCGAAGTCCTGCTCGACGAGCGCTTCTTCCCGCATCAGCGGCTCACCCAGAACGATGACCTCACCCGTCTGCTGCAGCATGTCGGTCATGACCGTGGCCCAGGCGTCACCCAGGTCCCAATATCCACGCCATCCGGACCGGTTCTCGAACTGCGTGATTGCGAAGGTGTATCGAACTCCACCCTCACTGGCCGCAACCGACGGATGGGTCACCTAGGCCAGCAATGCCAGG
>JARFQS010000153.1 GCA_029287645.1 Thermoanaerobaculia bacterium
AAGAGACAGGGCGATGCCCACATGACACTGCTGTGGGCGCCGCCGCCGAAGGACTTGGCCGCGGAGGCGCTGGCGGTCGCCGAGCAGGCCGATGCGGTGGTGCTGTTCATGGGCCTGTCCCCGCGCCTCGAAGGCGAGGAGATGAATGTGCCCGTCGAGGGCTTCGAAGGAGGCGACCGGGTGATCATCGATCTCCCGGTGGTGCAGCAGCGGCTCATCCAGCGCATCCATGCCCTGGGCAAGCCCACGGTGATGGTCCTCCTGAGCGGCAGCGCAGTGGCCGTGCCCTGGGCTGCCGAGAATGTCTCGGCCATCGTGCAGGCCTGGTACCCGGGCCAGGCTGCCGGGGATGCCATCGCCGATGTGCTCTTCGGCGACTACAACCCCGCTGGGCGGCTACCGGTGACCTTCTACCGCTCCGTGAACCAGCTACCGCCGTTCGAGAGCTATGCCATGAAGGGGCGGACCTATCGCTACTTCGAAGGCGAACCCCTCTACGCCTTCGGGCACGGCCTGAGCTACACGAGCTTCGGATACGACAACTTGCGACTGCCCGAGTCCGTCGTCGCCGGTGAGGGCCTCAGCGTCTCGGTGGAGGTGAAAAACACGGGGGACCTGGCGGGTGACGAGGTGGTTCAGCTGTACCTGACCGACGTAGAGGCCGATGTCCCGGTCCCTTTGCGCACCTTGGCTGGCTTCGATCGGGTATCTCTCGACCCCGGAGAGAAGCGAACCGTCTCGTTCGACCTGAGCCCTCGGCAGCTGTCACTCATCGACGCCGACTGGAGGCGCATGGTCGTCCCCGGGACGTTCGAAATCAGGGTCGGCGGTGGGCAGCCTGGAGGACTCGGCGCTGTCGTGGTGGGGCGGTTCGAGGTCACCGGGGACGCGGTGGCCGTGAAATAAGGCCCCGGTTGGCCCCTTGGTGAGCCCTGATCTCGCCCAGGGCCCGGCAGAAAGTCGATCTCGCCACCGCAAGTAGGGAGACTTCACCAAGGCCGAAGCGACGATAGACCTCGGTTCGCTCCTTCGCCGAGAGGATACCTGCGAACGGTGTCACATGACGCAGCTGACGAGCTCTGGGACTCGGGTCAAGGAGGACCCCGCCGACCTCCGATGGGGAACGATGCAGGATCTCATCCCATTCGTTGAGGAGAGTGTCTGCTGACGCAATCCCCTGCTAAGCTCGTGACAGATCATGGACTTCAGCGATGAACCGGACGCCTCCCCAGCTGATGGCGACTTGGCTGGACTTCCTCCCAGTGTTTCGTTTGGATCTGCCGACCGGGCGCCGGAATGTCTAGATTGTTCTGTAACAGTCTGTACAGATCGGCGGGACCGTGTCGAGAATCGCACGCCGCATCTCAGGCAGTGCCTGGACAAACTCCCACTTGGACGGCCTGTCCTTTTTGCCATGGTGAGGGTATGCGAGGGCCAACAGCATCGCGCTCGACGGTGCGAGGATCTCCAGCAAGGATTGGCACCCTGCGACCGCGTGCACGTCTCCACCGTGCTCGACCACGACCCCCGCGGTGGGCCGCCACGTCGGCCTTGACAAAAATTACCTTCTCATAGAAGCACGTCATGGGCCACCATCTCAGTAGGCGATCGTGCCGGCGGTTCCGTCGCAGCGGCCGGCCTCTGCGCCGGCCGCTGGTATTCCAGAGAATCAGGGGCTCTTTTCGGACTCTGGTTTCCATTCTGACCAGTTCTGCCAGATCTCTGGCCGAGACAAGAGGTTGCTCAGTTCTTCGATTCGAGGCTCGAGGTAGTCCAGATCCAGCTCGCGAGCTCGTCGTCGAAGAATCCCTTGGACGTCGGCCAGGTCTTGCTCCCGTCGAGAGATGATCTTCAGCAGAATCAGATCCTCGGGCGTACAGAACTGAATCACGCCACCAGCGACCTCGACAGGTCTTGCCCGTGCGACTGCTTCTCGCTCGAAGGGCAAGAGTCCGAAGATCAGATCGACGCGGACGCCCGATCGACTCTCGAGCGGCAGAACCCGGGTCTCTTTTACGAAGGAAGCGGGGTCCGAGGTGAGTACTCTGAAGTCGCTCTCGAGTGCAGTGACGACTCGGAGCGTGTCCGAGGTTTCGGCGGCAATGGTGACATCGATGTCCAGGGTGGCGCGGGGCTCACCCCAGACGGCGTTGGCCAGGCCACCGATGACCATGTAATCGAGTTGATGCTGTTCGAGCAGTCGGGCCAGGGAGGCCAAAGCCTCTTCCTGTGAGGTCACGATTCCGCGCCCGAATCGAGCACCGCGAGGCAGCGATGAAGCTCGATGACTCCGGATGGGTCCACTGGCCGGTTACGGGAGGATCGCGGCAGTAGGTCGAAGAGCCAGCCAATCCCGGCGATCGACCTGGCCGGGCTGTCAGGTGACGAAGGCAAACCGGCCTCGAGACGAGAGTAACGCTCGAGCTGCTTTTCCCGCTCAATCAGACCAGCAAAGGTGTCTTGCATGCGCCTCAATTCTACCAGCCGAGCGGTACCGAAAGGCCGCTCCACGGATGGAGAACGGAACCGGCCAGCTGCCCGCTCGCAGCCGAGGCGTGCCCAGAAGGCCGGGAACACGACCCTCACAGGGACTCTTCATCCAGGTTCCGCTACGCTACACCCACGGGGCGCGGGCCTCCAGGC
>JARFQS010000161.1 GCA_029287645.1 Thermoanaerobaculia bacterium
ACGCCGGGGCCAAAAGGGTTTCACCCTGATCGAGCTCCTGATCGTCGTAGCCATCATCGGCATCATCGCGGCGATCTTGATTCCAAACCTGCTCGATGCCCTGCAGAAGGCGAAGCAGAAGCGCACCGTCGGCGACATGCGTGACGTCGGTGCATCCTGGTTTTCATGGCTCACCGACCAGATCGGTGCCGCCGCGGCCGGAACCACTGGACAGTGGGACCAGGGAGACCTCACTCTGATGTCCGGCGGAGGCGACGAGCTCTTGAGCATGCTCTATGTCAGCTCGACCATGTTCTATATCCAGGAAGTCCCGAACACGGACGGTTGGGGTAACAACTACGACTACTACTACTCCGGCAATCCGTTGACCGCACAGGTCATGGCCATCTTCAGCCCAGGCCGTACCGACGGCACCCTCGCCGCTCCGTACCAGATGGGTCCGTTCCTGGCCACCGACTACGATCAGGACATCGTGTGGTCCGACGGTTTCTTCGTCCGGTACCCCGCGGGTGCCAAGATCGAGTAACCGACCTGACACAACCATGGGTCCAAAAAGGGGGCACCGCGAGTCGCGGCGCCCCCTTTTCTTTGTGGATTTGATTGCACATTTCCGGCAGCATCGCCTGCTACACTCGACATCGACCGTGCGAGCTTCGGTAACGGCCCTCCTCTTCTCTCTGTTTCTCACCCCTGCTCTCGTCCGAGGCGCAGGGAGCGACTCGGCTTTGGCGCTCGACTGGCTTCGCGACTACCTCAGCATCGACTCCTCGACACCGGCAGGAGCCGAAGAGGCCGCCGCCTACCTGCGCGATGTGCTGCATCGGCACGGTATCGCTACGCGCTGGCTCGTATCGCCCGAGGGCAGGCCCAGTCTCTACGCCCGCCTGGACCCCGAGGAAGAGGTCACGGAGACGGTCGTCTTGCTTCACCATGCCGATGTCGTGCCTCCGGGCTCGGGATGGACACAAGAGCCCTTCGAGGCTGCGATCGTCGACGGGACGATCTACGGGAGAGGCGCGGTCGACGACAAGAGCCTCGGAATAGCCCACCTGTGGACCTTTATCGAGGCCAGCAAGAACAGGTCGAAGCTCACGAGGGGCCTCGTCTTCCTGACCGTCACGGACGAGGAGACGGGAGGAGCGCAGGGGTCCGGCTGGCTCGTGGAGAATCACCCAGAGCTCTTTCAGGGTGTGACCGCAGTGCTCGGAGAAGGTGGTATGAACCGCGTGCGAGGAGACCACGTCGTGTGGTGGGGAATCGAGGTGGCGCAGAAGCGGCCGCTTTGGCTCCGAGCCACCTCCCACGGCAGGCCGGGGCACGGCTCGACCGTCAACCTGCACACTTCACCCCACCGGCTCATTCGCGGCCTGAATCGCCTGCTGGAGCGTCCCCTGGACTTTCGCATTACTCCCGAGGCCAGGCGCTACCTCGAAGCCGTGGCACCGATGGAGCCGCGTGGCTTTCAGGAGGTGGTGGCCAACATGGATGAGATCTTCGGCAATCCGGACCCTGCGACACGGCTGATGCCGGGCATGCCGAGCTACTTCCTGGACAGTATTCAGATCAACGGACTGGAGGCGGGCGAGCGCCTCAACGCGGCACCAGATCAAGCCACCGCGCTGATCGATATTCGCCTTCTTCCCGACACCGACGCCGACGCGCTGTTGGACGAGATCCGCGAGCTCCTTGGCGACGATATCGAGGTCGAGGTGATGTTGTCGGCTCCCCCCAGCCCCTCATCGCCAACGGACACACAGTTCTTTCTGTGTTTTCAGGACGTCCTGGAGAAGAAAGCGCCCGTGGCCCCGGCGTTCATCCCCGGAATCACCGATGCGCGCTACTTCCGGCAGCAGGGCATTCCGGCCTACGGCTTCTCACCCTTCCTGCTCGACAGCGGGAGCCTGCGCGGAATCCATGGCCCCGACGAGCGGATCTCCGTAGAGACCTTCCGGGCTGGCGTGGCCGAATTCCAGCGAGTCACCATGAGTTGCCTTCTGGAGTAGAGCATGGCAGCTGACTCTCCTCTCATCCTTGTCTACGCCGCCCTCATCGGTCTGATCGTCGGCAGCTACCTGAACGTCCTGGTCTACCGCCTGCCTTCTGGCAAGTCCACCATCTGGCCGCGGTCACGCTGTCCCTATTGCGACGGTGCCATCAAGGCGCGAGACAACATTCCGGTTCTGAGCTTTCTGTGGCTCAAGGGTCGCTGCCGCCATTGTGGTGCACCCATCTCTTGGCGCTACCCCTTGATCGAGGGCTTCATGGCTCTGGCCTTCGTGGCCTGCATGCTGAGGTTCGGTTTGACCGCCGAAACCTTGATCGCCGTCATCTTCGTATCGCTCATGGTGCTGCTCGCCGCCATCGATCTGCAGCACTTCCTCTTGCCCGACAGCGTCACCCTGACCGGCCTTCTCGCCGGGCTGGCCTTGCGAGCCTGGCACCCCTACTCTTCCTTCATGGATTCGCTCGTCGGTGCAGCCATCGGCGCCGGCCTGCTGATCCTGCTCATCAACTTCTGGTTCTGGCTGCGCAACGAAGAAGGCATGGGATTGGGTGACGTCAACATGCTGGCTCTGATTGGAGCCTTCCTCGGCTGGCAGGGCGTCCTGACCACCCTGTTCGTGGCGGCTTTGACAGGCGCCGTTACGGGTGTCGCCTTGCTCATGACCGGCCGGGTCGGCCTCCGATCGAGGCTGCCGTTCGGTGTCTTTCTCGCGCTGGGCGGGCTCGTCTCGCTCTTCTTCCGTGACTTCCTGTCGCTGTATTTCAACGGCCTCCCATGACGCCTTCACGTCGGTTCCAGCTGGGCCTGAGGCGAGAAGTCTCCGTCTTGCTGCCGGCGATTCTCTTTCTTCTCGTCCTGCTCTCCGGGTTTGCCGTTCTGAGCTATCGGAGCGGAGTCCAACTCCTGATCGAGGAACGACAGATCGAGGCTTCAGCGCTCGCCCGCCAGGTGGCCTCGACCCTGACCGTGGGACCGCTGCCGAGCGAAGCATCGCTGCATCGCCGCGCCCCCAGGGCAAAGGGCATCGTGGTGCTGGACGACCAGGGACAGCCGCTCGCATCCTACGGCGACTTCGGAACCGGGCCGCTTCTGGCATCGTTGGAGGGGCCCCAGCTCTCCCAGACCTCGGCCATCGGGCCCGACTCCGAGGTCGGACCTGTCGTCGCGGGATTCACTCCTCTGGATCGGGGCGAAGGAGCTCAGATCGTCCGGGTCGATCTTCCGGCCACCCAACTGGAACGCCAACGACGAACCGCTCAGAAGCTGTTGTGGGTCGTCCTCCCGGTAGATGTTGCTCTGATGGGGTTGGTCCTGCTCTTCCTGCCGAGCCTGATCCGGCCTTTCGACACTCTCCTGCAACAGGCCCGTACCCTTGGCGGAGAGCCGGGCGACGAAGACGAGGTGACGTTCCTCATCTCTACTGTCGAGAAGGCCATGGCATCGCTTCGCGAGCCTCCGGACAGGGCACCCGAAGACGACATCGCGGTGCTGCAGAGGACCTTGGCGCCCAGCCTGGAGAGCGGCTTTCTCCTCCTCGACATAGAGGGCAGGGTGCTGGCCGTGAACCCGGTAGGGGCCGAGCTTCTGGAGGTCGAGCCACCCGCCGAGCCCACCCCTGTCGGTGTCCTCCTGCCGCACCACGGCGCCTTCCACGAGGCCTTGGCCAAGGCGGCCGAGCAAGCCACCGGCCTGCCACGCCAGGAAGTGATCATCGACACCTCCCAGGGCAACCGCCTTCTCGGCCTCACCGTCCACGCCTTGCGTCGAGACGACGGAGCCGTGCGCGGGCATCTGGTGCTCTTCGTCGACCTCACCGAAACGCAGCGCCTCGCCGAGCAGGAGCAGCTGGCCACGAGTCTGGCTCAACTCGGCGAGCTCGCAGCCGGAGTCGCACACGAGCTTCGCAACAGCCTCGCAACGCTGCGGGGTTATCTGACGCTGATCGAGCGGCGACCCCAGGAAGAGTCGATCAACGACTTCCTGAGTGAGGTGCGCAGGGAGAGCGATCACCTCCAGCGGGTCCTGGAGGACTTCCTGGCCTTCGCCAGGCCGGAGACGACGCGCATCGAAGCGGTGAACCTGGCTCAGGTCGTCCGCAGAGCGGCGGCCGACCCAGCGCTCGAAGGCACAGTGGTCAACCTCGAGATCGAGGACACCCCCCTCCACACTCTCCAGGGAGATTCACAGTTGTTGGAGCGAGCCATCCGGAATCTCCTGCACAACGCAGTCGAGGCCCAGTCCGGTATCGGCGTCGAGGAACCGGTCCGGACCCGGTTGTCGAAGGACCAAAGTCGAGTCGAGTTGGTGATCGAAGACCGGGGTCCCGGGCTTCCCGTACATGTGCGAGAGAGGTTGTTCCAGCCCTTCGTGACCGGGCGACCCGAGGGCGTCGGGCTCGGTCTCTCCCTGACCCACCGAATCGTGACCTTGCATGGTGGAACGGTCGATCTCGAGGACCGGACCGATGGGGGAACCCGAGTCACTCTCTCCTTCCCTGTTGGTGTTTTTGAGTAGATGCGTAACAGAAAGGGCTGAGAACCCACGGCAACCACGAGCCTCGTCGAACTGCCTCAAGTCACTCTCACAAATAGGTTTATCCCGTTGTAGACGGGGACCCGCACGCCTGGCACTGGCCTTGCTTTGAAGTCACCCGTCCGGAAAAGGAGCTTGCATATGCACCGCAGTAGCAGAAGACGTCTGCAGTCTGGGTTCACCGTCATCGAGATGATCGTCATCGTCGCGGTGATCGGCATCATGGCCACGATCGGAATCCCCAATCTGCTCCGCGTGATTCACCGCGCCAAGATCGAAGGCATCGCCCGTGAGACCTCTACCCTGATGCAAAGGGCGAGGTCCGAGTCCGTGCGCCAGAACGTCCCCACGGTGGTGCGATTCGATCTCACCAGAAACGAGGTCGTGGCTTTCGCCGACGTCGACGGAGTGGCTATCGCAACCCCTCCCGACATGTTCTACAACCCGGTGGCGGGGCAACCGCACAGAACCACCGACTATGAGATCGGGCGATACCAGCTGCCCGAGAACGTCCTGTTCCAGGAGCCACCGGCAGATGGCGACGGTCCGATCAAGGACTTCACACCCAACGGAACGGAAAGCGTCGCTATCTTCGATCCGAACGGCTCGATCCG
>JARFQS010000177.1 GCA_029287645.1 Thermoanaerobaculia bacterium
CGAAAGAGAGGCGCCTCGACAATCCCGCGGTGCAGAGAAGTACCGCTGTGGACCAGAAAGCCAGATACCGGGTCTCGGTTGCGGCCAGGGGGTCGGCTTGTGCGGAGGCCAGAAGAAACAGAGACGCCCCGGCAGCCAGAACAACGGCGACGCTGGCTGGAGAGAAGCGGGCGTTCGTGCTCATGAAGGTGTCTCCCGGGCAAGGGGTTCGTCACCCGGAAGCGGAGTCGACTTTGATTCGGATCTTATCGTCTGTGACAACTGGGAGTGGCTGGTGGGCCGTTGACCCCTCCTGTTGCCCTGATTAGACTCGCCTCATGCTATCGAGAGAATTGCTGCGGAAGCGACCGCAAGAGGTTCGGGAGTTGTTGGCGACTCGGGGTACCGACCCCGAGCTGTTCGGCACCTGGGAGGTTCTCGACAAGGAGCGGCGAGAGGCTCTGGTCGAGGTCGAAGACCTGAAACGACGGCGGAACGAGGCCAGCAAGGAGATCGGCAAGGTCAAGCAGCAGGGCGGAGATGCCGCTGCCCAGATCGAGGAGGTGGGCCGACTCAAGGGCCGAATCGGAGAGCTGGAAGAGACGATCTCCGATGTGGAGGTGAAGCTGGCCGATGTGGAGCTCAACCTGCCCAACCTGCCCGATGCGAGCGTGCCCCGCGGTGAGGACGAGTCGGCCAATCGAGAGGAGCGCCGGGTCGGCACGCCCCGTGAGTTCGACTTCGAGCCCAAGGCCCACTGGGACCTGGGTCCGGACTTGGGGATCCTGGATTTCGAGCGCGGAGCCAAGATCACGGGTGCCCGTTTTACCGCATACTTCGGCGCCGGCGCCCACCTCGAGCGGGCCCTGATCAACTTCTTCCTCGATCTGCACACCCGCGAGCACGGCTACACCGAGGTGCTGCCGCCATTCATCATCAGCCGGGAGTCGCTCGTCGGCTCCGGGCAGCTGCCCAAGTTCGAAGAGGATCTCTTCAAGCTCGAAGATCACGAGTACTTCATGGCGCCCACTGCCGAGGTGCCCCTGACCAACCTGCATCGCAGCGAGACCCTGGAAGAGGGCCAGCTACCCATCAAGTATGTGGCTTTCACGCCCTGCTTCCGGGCCGAGGCCGGCTCCCACGGCAGGGACGTTCGGGGCCTCATCCGCCAGCACCAGTTCAACAAGGTCGAGCTATTCCAGTTCACCACGCCGGAGACGAGCTTCGAGGCCCTCGAAGGGCTCACCGCGAGTGCCGAGAAGGTTCTCCAGCTGTTGGAGCTGCCCTATCGCACGGTCTGCCTGTCCACAGGCGACATGGGTTTCGCCGCCGCCAAGACCTACGACCTGGAGGTCTGGCTGCCAGGCCAGGAGGCCTACCGGGAGATCTCGTCCTGCTCGAATTGCACGGCCTTTCAGGCCCGTCGGGCGAACATCCGCTATCGCCCCGCCGATGGCGGCAAGTCCCGGCTCGTGCACACGCTGAACGGCTCGGGCCTGGCGGTGGGCCGCACCCTGGTGGCGATCCTGGAGAACTATCAGAACGAGGACGGCTCGGTCACCCTCCCCGAGAAGCTCCAGCCCTATATGGGTGGCTTGGAACGAATCACTCCGTCGTCGATCGCCGTCTGACGCCAGCGACCGGCGAGCTCCTTGCCGTGCTTCCCTGCCCATTCTCCGGAAGCGAAGATCGTCTCGTACAGCTGGTACTGATCCTTGGCCCCGGTCTCGGGGGCTTCGGGATTCTCGGTGCGTGCCCCGAAACACTCGACACGATTGCGGATGCCGACCAACTGCCGAATGGCCATGATCGAGTCGATGAACCGGAAGATCAGTAGGGCCATCCCTGCCATCACTCCAGCAGCGTCGGCAGAGTTCCGAATCACGAGCCGGGAGCGATCTCCCTGACGGGTCAGGCTGATATCGACAACCAGGCGAGTCGTCGCGCCGGCGAAACGAAGCCCTTTCAGCCACCACGCCATGGATTGCCCCGGCAGAAGATGCCGGAGATATCCGATCGGGGAGGCATCGCCCAACTCGGATTCGGGAATCCAGGAGACGATGTGCCGCGCTGAAGTCTTGCCCCCGTTGTCCAGCCAGTCGAAGCTGTACCAGCCCGCCCCACGTCCCATCTGGTCCAGCCAGGGCCAGACGATCTCAGGCTCGGCTTGGATCGTGACAGCACGCGTCATGGCCAGGCGCTTCGACGACCCTTCATCGAAGAACGCATCGCCCGGCATACTGCCGCCTTGCTCTTCGGCAGTCGAGCCCCAGTTGCTCCCCCATTCGAGGAACAAGTAGCCTCCAACCACGAGCATGAAGAACAGGGTGAGAACGTAGATCATGACCACTCGATCAAGCCTCTCATATCTGAAACCAATGTAGGGGAGGGGCTTGTCCCCTCCCAGGGCGGGCGGTGGCGTTGCGGCCTAGGGGGTCGACTCCCCATCGGTATCTTGCACCGGCGACCCCGATGCCCTGTGTGCCCCCTGCAACATGCGGAGCCCGGTCACCTGCCCTTCCTCGTCGACGTCGACGTTCATCATCAGGTTGATGTCGGGGAAGAAGAACTTCGTCTCTGACTGTGCCAGGCCCAATGAGGGTTTTGGATCGTCAGTTGCCGTTACCACTAAGTGCCCATCCTTCACGGCGAGGGTGACGAAGTAGTCTTCCATCACCTCGTACGTACCGGCGTAGGTCGCCAGCAGGTCCGACTCGACATCTACGGAGGTCGTGAGCAGGGTCGGCTCGTACTCCTCCCCCAGCGCCATGGCTGCCAGGCCCTTGTTCACAGTGCGCCAAAACGTCGACTCGTAGTTGAAGAGCGAGATCACCACCAGGTCGTCGTCGACAAAGCGCTGACTTTGGGAGAGGAAGCCGTTGATCGCCCCGCCATGCTCCACCAGCTTGTGTCCGAGCTCGTCTCGGATGAACCATCCGTAGGCATAGTCCTTCTTGACCGGCGTCATCATCCTGTCGAGCAGCTCCGTTGAGACCAGAGTGTCGGTGTAAAGGGTACGATCCCACTTGTAGAGATCGAGCACCGTCGAATAGAGGGATCCCGCACCGCTCGTGAAGGGCATATCTCTGTAGGGAGCGTTGTAGATCTCGCGTTCGGCGTTGCCGTAGCCGGTGGCACGGTGAGGAAGCACCGTCGTGAAGACATCCTGCCCCGTGTCCTCCATGTCCAGCTTCTCGAAGATCTCCTGCCGCAGGAAGTCGTCGTAGTCCTGGCCCGAGACGACCTCGATCACCTTGGCGGCCAGCACGTAGCCGGAGTTGCTGTAGGACCAGTCCTCGCCCGGCTCGAACTGCAGCGGCTCGTCTTTGAACCAGTCGATGACCTCGTCGATGGACCAGGGTTTGATGT
>JARFQS010000186.1 GCA_029287645.1 Thermoanaerobaculia bacterium
CCCCCCCCCCCCCCCCACCCCCATAGTAAAACGACACCCCCACCACCCCCAACCACCCGCGACTCGATTCGTCGGCAGCGTCAGATGTGTATAAGAGACAGCACTGGACCCGCGGATGAGCTCGAGTCGGCGACGCTGATGTTCCTGACCGCCATCAACGCGGCTCGCGAGAGGATCTGGATCGCCAGCCCGTATTTCGTCCCCGATGAATCGGTGATGAACGCGCTGCACCTTGCGGCCCTGCGCGGAGCCGATGTACGCATCCTCATCCCGGACAAGGCGGACCACACGCTGGTGTGGCTGGCGGCATACTCGTACTTCGACGAAGCCCAAGTGACGGGAATCCGGTTCTTCCGCTACATGGATGGGTTCCTGCACCAGAAGGTGGTACTCATCGACGATGAGATCGGCGCCGTCGGTACCGCCAACTTCGACAATCGTTCGTTCCGGCTCAACTTCGAGATCATGGCAGTCGTGGCCGATCACGCCTTCAACAAGGAGGTCGAGCAGATGTTGTTGACCGACATGGAGCAATCGGTGGAGATGCAGCCAGGGGATCTCGACGAGAAGTCGTACTGGTTCAAGCTTGGAGTGCGGCTGGCGCGGTTGACCGCACCGATTCAGTAGGGAGGAAGACCATGACCGATTACTCGGAGATCGAGGGGAAACTGCTGGCGAAACAGAAGGAGCTTTCGGACCGGCTAGAGACAACGCAGGCGACCGAAGGACACGAAGTCGAGGAGGGTCTGGACTCCAACGCGCAGCTCTGGGAGGTCTCCGAGGTCAGAGACGGCCTGGACGATGAGGCGGCCCAGGAGCTCAACCAGGTCAACGACGCCCTGGCGCGTCTCGAGGCTGGCGAGTACGGTTACTGCAAGTCCTGCGGCAACCAGATCGGGAGTGCACGCCTCGATGCGCTTCCGTACGCCACCCTCTGTATCGATTGCGCCGAAGAGAGCGAAGCTCCAGAAGCCTTCGATCCCAATGAGTATTGATGCCAGGCACGAGATCGTCGCGACCCCGGACTTCGTCCAACGAGCCGGCGTAACGCCTCAGGCTGAGTGAGGAGAATGCATGGTCTTCTATGTCGTCGCTGGGCTCGTCTTTCTGTTCTCCCTTGGTGTGCGGCAGCATCTGAAATCGACCTACAAGCGCTGGAGTCAGGTGCGCAGCGCCACGGGCCGACCGGGAGGCCAGGTAGCCCGCATCATCCTCGATGCCAATCGACTCCAGTCTGTTCCAGTCCAGCCCGTCAAGGGAGAGCTCACGGATCACTACGATCCGCGCCACAAGCAACTTCGCCTCGCCAAGGACAACTTCCTCGGCAACAGTGTGGCCGCGACAGCGGTCTCCGCGCACGAGTGTGGACATGCCTTGCAGGACGCCGACGACTATCGGCCGATGAAACTTCGCGCTGCCATGGTCCCCATCGCCAACGCCGCGGCCCGCTTCGGCTTGCCGCTGGCCATCTTCGGGTCGTTCTATGGATCACCGGCCATGGTGCAGATCGGAATCCTGGGCTATGTCGGCTCGATTCTGCTCACCTTCCTCACCCTGCCCGTCGAGTTCAACGCCAGCAAGCGAGCGCTGGCCCAGCTCGAGCAACTCGATCTGATCTCACCCGACGGACAGGAGGGCGCCGAGAAGGTGCTCCGGGCAGCCGCCATGACCTATGTGGCGGGGGTGGCATCGTCGGCCTGGTACCTGGTCTATCTGGTCATCGTGGGTGGACGCTCTCTCCTGAGACGGCCCGAACCGCCCATGCCGCCGCCACTTTGAGCCGACTCGCGTTGAGAGAGGAGGACATCTCTTCATGGACAATCAACAGAGGCTGCGGGCTCGGTTCTCGCTGATCTACGCTGTCGGAGCCGTTCTCGCGGTCCTGCTCCTCCAGGAGTATGTGATCGGACCGAAGCTGGCCGACGAGGAAGAGGTTCCCTACAGCCAGTTTCGTGAGGATCTGGCCGCCGGAGTCATTACCGAAGTCACGGTGGAGCCGGAACGGATTCTCTATACGGTGCCCGATTCCGAGGCCGAGACCGCCGAAGAAGAGAAGACGCGCAAGGTCGTCCGTATCGAGGACGAGGACCTGGTCGAGGAGCTCGTTGAAGCCGGGGTCGAGTTTCAGGCTCGAGCGCAGTCCAAGAGCCTTGTGGAGTCGCTGTTCGGCTGGATCCTGCCGGTTCTGCCGTTCGTGTTGATCTGGTGGTTCCTGATGAAACGGATGGGGAAAGGCGCCGGGGGCATGCTGTCGATCGGCAAGAGCAAGGCCACGGAGATCTCCGGCGAGATGACCAACGTGACCTTCGCCGATGTCGGCGGTGCGGATCAGGTCGAAACCGAGCTCAAGGAGATCATCGAGTTCTTGAATCACCCGGAGCGATTCGTGCAGGTTGGCGCCAAGCTTCCGAAGGGGATCTTGCTCGTGGGGCCGCCCGGTACCGGTAAGACGCTGCTGGCCAAGGCCACCGCCGGGGAGGCAGGCGTGCCCTTCTTCTCGATCAGTGGGTCGGAGTTCGTCGAGATGTTCGTGGGGGTGGGCGCTTCGCGGGTGCGGGATCTCTTCGACCAGGCGAAGGCGAAGGCACCGGACATCATCTTCATCGACGAGATCGACGCCATCGGACAGTCCCGGTCGGGAGCGGTCGCGATGCGCTCCAACGACGAGAGGGAACAGACGCTGAATCAACTCCTCTATGAGATGGACGGCTTCGATTCCAGTGAAGGCGTCGTGATCATGGCGGCCACCAACCGGCCCGAAGTCCTGGACCGGGCATTATTGAGGGCCGGCCGCTTCGACCGGCAGATCGAGGTGCCGCTGCCC
>JARFQS010000232.1 GCA_029287645.1 Thermoanaerobaculia bacterium
AATCGGGGCTGCGGGCTGCCGAGGCCAGCATCCAGGCTTTGGGCGGTTATGGATATACACGCGAGTACCTCGTGGAGAAGATCCGACGCGACGTGCGAATCACGACGATCTATGAAGGTACGTCCGAGATCCTGGAGATGACCATTGCGCGGGACCTCTGGCAGCTCCATCTGAAGACGCGCGGAGAGCACTTCCACGAGCGCGCCCGCACCTTCGAGGCCCTGCATGCAAAGGCTCCCGACGTGGGGGCCGACATCGTAGCGCTGACGTTCCACGCCTTGGCAGCGGTCCTGGAGCGCTCCCGAGTGGCGCGCCTGACACGAAATCAGCATCTTCTCTTCCGCCTGGGTGAGCTGATCGCCTTTGCAGAGGGAGCCGCGGGTCTGGTGAGCAGAGCAGCCGGATCGGCGGCGGGCACACTCGACCCGAAGGCCGACCGTCGGTTCTCCGCCGAAGGCCTCACGGTACTCGGGCGCATCTGCGCACGACAGGCCGCTTCGATGGTCGCATCCGAGGGGCTCCAGCTGGTCATCGGGGCAGGCGGAGTGGAGGGTCCGGATGGAGTCGGAGCGCTCGCGACGGAGATGAACGTGGCTCGAATTCACCAGGCTCAGCAAGGCCTGATCGAGGACATGAACCTGGCTGCCGATCTCATCTACGATCGTCAGTCTGAGTGAAGTACCGAGACCGGCTTCCGAGCGGACGACGCTCGGGGCCGGCTACCGACGGATGGAAAGATCACGAGATGAAGAAGAGTAGACATCGGGCCATCGCCATCGTGGGTGTGGGTGCAGTACTTCCGGATGCTCCGGACGCTTCGACTTTCTGGGAGAACATCCAGCAGGGTCGCTACAGCATCAGTGAGGTTCCCACCGAGCGCTGGGATCCGGAGCTGTACTGGGATCCGGATCCGAAGGCGGCCGACAAGACCTATTCCAAGATCGGCGGCTGGGTGAAGGAGTGGTCCTGGGAGCCGCTCCAGTGGGGTCTGCCAATTCCACCGAAAGTCGGCGAGGCCATGGACCGGACCCAGAAATGGGCCCTCGTGGGAGCTCGTCAGGCCCTGATGGATTTCGGGTATCCGGAGCGCCCACTGGACCGGGGGCGCACCGCCGTGATTCTGGGCAACGCGATGGGGGGCGATCTGCATTACGAGACGGCCACCCGCATCTCGTTCCCCGAGGTGGCCCGTGAGCTGGAAAGAGCTCCGAGCTTCGCGGAGTTGCCTGCGGAGGTCCGGTCTCGAGTGAGTGCGGAGCTGGGCACGCAGGTCGGCGGCATCTACCCGCAGATCACCGAAGACACCATGCCTGGTGAGCTGGCCAATATCATCGCCGGCCGCATCGCCAATCTCTTCGACTTCCATGGACCGAACTACGTTGTGGATGCTGCCTGCGCCTCCGCCATGGCAGCCATTCACGCCGCCATCGAAGGCCTCGAGGAAGAGGACTACGATGCCGTGCTCACGGGCGGCATCGACGCCAACATGAGTGCCGCCACCTACACCAAGTTCTGCAAGATCGGGGCTCTCTCCGCCTCGGGGACCCGGCCCTTCGCAGACGGCGCGGATGGATTCGTCATGGGCGAAGGGGCAGCCATCTTTCTGCTCAAGCGCCTACGCGATGCCGAGAGGGATGGGGATCGGATCTATGCCGTGATTCGCGGTCTGGGCGGCTCGAGCGACGGCCGAGGCAAAGGGATTACCGCGCCCAACCCGGTGGGTCAGCGGCTGGCGGTCGAGCGTGCCTGGAAACGAGCTGGACTCGTTCCCGATCAGGCCACTCTCATCGAAGGGCACGGGACTTCGACACGGGTCGGAGACGTCGTGGAAGTGGAGTGCCTGACCGAGGCCTTCGAGCCCTACGGATTTGCTGCGGGCTCGATACCGCTTGGCTCGGTCAAGTCCAATATCGGTCACCTCAAGGGCGCGGCGGGCGCGGCCGGCATTCTCAAAATGGCTTTCGCGCTGCGGGACAAGGTGCTCCCTCCGAGCCTCGGATTCGAGAGTCCCAATCCGAATATCGAGTTCACTCGGAGCCCCTTTTTCGTCAATACCGAGCGACGGCCCTGGGAGGCTCGCGAAGGGGAAGTGCGGCGAGCTGGGGTGAGTGCCTTCGGCTTTGGAGGAACGAACTTCCACGCCGTCCTGGAGGAGTACATCCCAGGGAGGATTCAGGACGAGGCAGAGACTGCAGTCTCCGTCAGCCGCGAGGTCGGGCCATCGACCGGCTCGAGGAGCGAGAAGGTGCCCCTCCGAGGAGCGCTGGTGCTGGGTGCTGAATCCGAGAGTGCCCTGGAAGCCAGGCTGCAGGACGTGCTTGCCAAGGCCGAGTCGGGGGAGGCCCCCGAGATCCAGACGCCGGCCGAAGCCGACTTGCGGGCTCCGGTTCGGCTGGCCATCGACTACGGTGACGGTGCCGAGCTGATCAAGAAGGCCGGCAGGGCTCTGTCGACGTTTCAATCGGGCAAGAAAGAGACCTGGAAGGCCCTACGAGGCCGCGGCATCTTCCTGGGTGCGGGCCAGCCGCCCAAGGTCGCCATGCTCTTCACCGGTCAGGGATCGCAGTATCTGAACATGCTGCGACAGCTGGCTTCCGACGAGCCGGTCGTGACGGAGACCTTCCGGGAGGCGGACGAGGTCATGACGCCCTTGTTGGGTCGGCCTTTGAC
>JARFQS010000242.1 GCA_029287645.1 Thermoanaerobaculia bacterium
ACCCGGCTGCGTGTGCGCTGACTGCGCTGCAGCCCCTGCCTTATCCGGTCGATCAGCACGATTCGATTGGGAAGACCGGTAGGCTCGTCGACACCGACGGCCCCCTCGCCGAGCTGCTCCCGAATCAACAGCTCGAGTTCCGCAATCCGATCGCGCAACCGCTGATTGGTCGAGACGAGCTCAACATCCTGGACACGTCCTCCGACCGCGCCCTTCGCATCACTGTCACTCTGCTGGACTGCCTCTGTGGGGACTCCCGCATCCTTGTCCGCCGCGCGATCTGTGTGATGCTCTATCTCAGACCAGCGAACCACGCGGTTGCGTCCGCGTTCCTTGGCCTCATATAGCGCCTTGTCCGCGAGATCGACCAAGACCTCGGCCAGCTTCTCACCGGTGAAAGTCGCAGCCACGCCAAAACTCGCTGAGATCCGCAGCGCACTAGTGAACTTCGCTCCGCGTCCCTCATAGATCGCACGGCGCATCTTTTCGGCGATGGCAGCGGCCGCCTCTTCGGTTGCGCCCGGGACGATGACGCAAAATTCCTCCCCACCGTAACGCCCGACGAGGTCATCGGAACGCACGCACTGCGTGAGCGTGAGAGCCAGGATCTTAATTACCTTGTCTCCGGTGGCATGTCCAAAGCGATCGTTGATCGATTTGAAATGGTCGATATCCACCATGATGCAGCTCAACGGCTCGCCCTCGTCCGCGACCTCGCTCAACAGCGTCGCCATACCGTCGAACAAAGAGCGCCGGTTGAGCACACCAGTGAGCGCGTCGCGCGTCGCCAGTACCTGGAGTTCGCGGTTCTGGCGGGTGATCTCGCGTTGCGTATGTTCCAGCTTCTCCATCGCCCGTTCGAGATCGGCATTTTTGTGCTCGAGTTCGGTCAGATCATCGAAGGTGACGACGACGCCGCGGATGGAATCATCGGGTGCCTTCACGGGTGAACAGTTGACCGCGAAACTCAATGACTCTCTTCTCGCCGTGTGCAGTGTGAGCTGAGTGGTAGCCGGCGTCGCGCCCGAGTCCAGCATGACCTGCCACGGCAGATCGGCTTCGGCCGCCTCCTCTGCACTGCCCCTTATCCGCCAGGCGAGAGACGCCAGCGAGTTACCGACCAGGAGCGTCTTTTGCTGGCCGAGCTTGCGTTCGAACGCATGGTTGGCCAGTACGATTCGGCCGCCCCGATCCAGAATCACCAGGCCCTCGGCGAGGACATCCAGGGCCGCCCGCACCCGATCCGGCACAACCGCACTCGGATCAAGCTCGTTCAGCGCACGCTTCAGGAACAACCAATAGGCCAGAAATCCGGCGAAGGTGACAAAGGCGATGACCGCCGCAATCGAACCGCCCGACAATATACTCGTCCAGATACCGTCGAGCGGGACAAAGCTCACCTCGAGCACGCCCCAACGCCGGTCCTCCATGTGAATCGGCACCACCACATGCGACGACGTCGACCGACCGTCCTCGGCAGGTATCCAGTGCTCGACATGGTCGCCGGCCATGGCGATCAATCTGCCATCGCCGGTGCGCAAACCGATCGAGAGTACACGGTCGCTACGCTCCTGCAGCACCCGAAGGGTCTCGGCTACGGCATCGATCCGCGCCTCTGAAATATCATTTGAGACCTGTACCGCCAGAGACTCGGAAATGGCCTTGCGCGCAGCGAACTCGGCGCGCTTCTGATCCGGCGTAAGGCCCAGCAGGTCGCTGATCAACAGCAGGCTGACGGTCAGCAGCATCAGACCCAGGGCAATACGAATAATTGGCGAGACCTTCAGCACCGCGCGTTTCTCTCCAGAGACCCTTTCACTGGCCTATCCCCCCTTATCGGTCGAACAGGACATCAACTTTGACTTTATTGTTTGCAGCGGAGACCTTGTGCGGATAGGCACCACAAGGCCTCTCCAAGACGTATCGGCCGGATGTCCAAGTCTCTGAGCGGAATATAATTCGCAATAGGAGAATAGGAGGGGTCGGAGGTTCATGCGAATACGAACGGCTGTTGTTCTCTTCTACCTCCGACCCCCTCCGTCGCGATCCCCTCCGACGAAAAGCTCTTCGACGGCATCCTCCTCCGAGTCTACCTGCTTAAGTGTCTCGCCCGCCTCGTCGCTGTCGTCGCTTTCATCGGCCTCGGCGATCATTTGCCGTGATTCGTCATCCTCAGTAAGCACCGGCATCGGATCGAAGTGCCGCCAGGTCGGCATCGCGGCAAGGAAACTGGCCGCCAGAGAACCGGCGCGCAGCGCCCAGCTGACAAATCCCGCGGTCAGGCTGATGCCGACCCCGGCCGCCGCCTCCGCCTGCATCTGCTGCCGCTGCGCCTCATCCTCGGCGGCCTCATCGAAGTCGGTGAGCATCTCATCGACGTCCTGCCAGAATTTGTCACTGTCACTCACCTGCAGAGACTTGAACTCCACCGCCTGGCGATCGTCCTGCCAGATCGACTTGAGCTCGGTCAGGAAAGTGCGTGCGGCCTGGGTATCGGGCTTGTCGGGCAGCGCGATCGAGGGCGCGGTCGGGCGATCGGGGGTGGCCAGTACGCTCAGGAAGGCATCACCCGGAATCACTGGCGCCGGCAGCTCGGGATCTTGCGTGCCCCGGGTGCCATCGGTCGTCTCGGCCTGGGCGACCAGCGCCGGCTCGGTGGTGGTCTCTTCGGGTGCCTCGGGCACGGGCTCTGCGCTCGCTGTCGCTGTAGCCGGCGCCGGTGACGGGGAATCCGACGGCACCGGCGTGGGCGCAGTCAGGGTCTCGAGCACCGGGACAGGATCCGGTTCCGGCGCGGTCACCGGATCCGGTGCTGGCTCTGGAGCGGGTTCCGGGACAGGCTCGGGCTCGGGCTCGGGTTCCGGGACAGGCTCAGGCTCTGGGATAGGTTCAGGTTCCGGTTCAGGCTCCGGTTCCGGCTCGGGTGGCGGTTGCGGCGGCGGGACGATCCCCTCGGTCGCACCCTGGATCGTCACCGCGACCGTCTGCAGCGTGCCGTCGGAGGCCACGAAGCTGTGCGAGTCACTGAGCGTATCGCCGGTGTTCAGCGCCTGCACCGCCGGGTTGGCATTGTCCAGCGCATAGCTCCAGGTCCCACCGGTGAGCTGGAAGCTGCCGTAGCCGTTGTCGCCTGGAGTACTG
>JARFQS010000279.1 GCA_029287645.1 Thermoanaerobaculia bacterium
CAGCGGGACTTGTGCTCGGACTTGGCGGCGACGTACCTGTCGGTGGTGAGTAACCGGATGAACGAGGTCATGAAGGTTCTGTCGATCATCGGTACGGTCTTCATACCGCTGGGATTCATCGCCGGTCTCTACGGCATGAACTTCGATCCAGAGGCATCTCCCTTCAACATGCCAGAGCTGGGTTGGTACCTCGGCTATCCCTTCGCGTTGATGCTCATGGGAGTGACCGCTCTCGGACTGCTGATCTACTTCTGGAAAAGGGGCTGGTTCCGCTAGCCGAGCACCCTGGCCCACAACATTGCTGAAGCCGAAGCTCGGCGCGCGACGACGAAGTTGCGCCGACGGAGGCTAGTTCGTTTCGGCAAACTGGCTGCGTTCCAGCGCTCGACTACCAGTACCAGACCAGCTGTATGGAGGCGCTGGGGCCTGCTGAGAGGAAGAGCTCTGGGATCTCGGTGGCCGCACCGCCAAATTCGGTGCCGCTGGAGCCAATTGGCAGATGGATGGCGCTCCAGAGCAGCAGGTTCTCCCGCAGGTCGTTCTGGAAGACCAGCTGAACCAGGGCACTCGGATCGGCGACGTTGACGAACGCGTTCGGGGTCAGCAGAAACAGGGGATTCAGCTCGATCATGGCGCTCAGAGCCAGGTAGTGCTGGCCGAGGTTGAAGAGCTCGCCCCGCGCGATGCGCTTCAAGAGCTCGGGGTTCTCCGCCAGGCAATCCGGGGAGTAGCAGCCATCGGACTGGCCAAACCCGTTGTAGAAATACTCGGCAACGCCACTGACGTTCTTGCTTCCCCAGATCCAGGAGTACGACAGGCTGGTGACGAGTGAGGCGACTGTCTCGTCTTCCCCGAACGAGACAGTGGCGTCCCCGCGCCATACCGCCCCACCTACGTTGAGGTTCATCCCCCCACCGAGAAGAGGATCCCCGTAGTGCTGCGCAACGAGGGCGTCGTACTCGCTCGCACTCGCCATGTGGTGATACTTGAAGGCGAGTGAGCTCTGGTCGGCCTCCAGATCCTCCGTGATCGGATCGCGACGAAAGACCATCACGCCTTGTACGTCGTTGCCGCCCGACAAGAGGTACTGACCGTAGAGCATGTCGTCGCCGGTCTTGAACTCCTTGTCCACCGCGGCCGGGTCGAACGGGTTGAAGATGTCCATCACGTTGTAGATCAGGCCGTTGCCCCAGGTGATGGCCTGCCGCCCGAACTTCACCACCGCATGGTCGCTGGCAAAGCCGACCGCCAACCGATCGAGACGTTGCAGAGCCGCCGACTTGCCCGAATCGGTGAAGACGTAGGTCAGGTCGAAGAGCCGCGTGCGGTCATCCGGCAAGTGGGGAAAGAGAATTCTCAACTCAGGGGGGAGCTCTCGGGTGAACTCGAGACGATCGCCGTAGACGCCGATCAGCTGATAGTCGACGTCGAATCTCCAGCGGTCGCCTTCGGCCCGAAACAAGAACCGAGCGTCCAGGGCCGAGTCGATGGAGCTTGATCCGAACACCTCCCGAAAGGCGCTATCCGACGGGTAGGTAGTCAGGGCTACCTGTGGGCTGACGCGGCCGGTCAGACCGGCTGTGACTTCACCGCCAGAGGCACCGCCCGCCGCCGCGACCATGGCAGCGACCAACACCGCCCCAGCTCGGAGACCGCGACCGTCCATCCGATACCTAGGCTTCGTCTCGTCGCTCGTCGTCGACGATACGCCCATCGAGCATGTGAATCACGCGCCGTGCGTAGGCCATCACCCTCTGGTCGTGGGTGGCAATCACGAAGGTGGTCTTGTGGTGCTCATTGAGCTCGACGAAGAGCTCCATCAGCTGGTCGGAGGTCTGCGAGTCGAGGTTGGCGGTCGGCTCGTCGGCGAGCACCAACGCGGGCCGCGAGGCGATGGCCCGCGCCACTGCGACCCTCTGCTGCTGACCCCCCGACATCTGGGCCGGCAGGCGATCCCCGAGACCACCCAGACCCACCTCCTCCAGGAGCTCGAGTGAGCGCTTCCGCCGAGACGCGGCCGCAACGCCCTGGACCTCCATGACGAACTCGACGTTCTCGCGAGCTGTGAGCACCGGGATCAGGTTGTAGGCCTGAAACACGAAACCGATCTGGTGGAGACGCATCTCGGCCAGCTCGCCCTTGCTGAGGTTGTCGATGCGATCGCCGGCCAGGTAGATCTCTCCGCTGTCGGGTGTGTCGAGACCGCCGATGGCGTTGAGCAATGTGGTCTTGCCACCGCCCGAGGGTGCGGACAGACAGACGAAGCCGCCCTCGTTGATCTCGAGATCGACGTGGTCGAGGCCGGTGACCTCGAGATCACCCTGGCGGTAGGTCTTGCACAGATCGACACAGCGTACTGATTTCATTATTCCACCTGCGTAATGGCTCGCACCGGGTCGTATCGGGAGGCCCGCCAGGCCGGTGACAGGCTGGCGAGAAACCCGAGGACGATCACGATGACATTGGCTAGGACGACGTCTTTCAGGTATAGGGCCGGATAGAGGACGCTAGCGGCGCCGAAGAACTCCATCCCCTCGCCGACGATCGATACGTCGATGCCGCTCTTGAGCGGCTCGATGGTGGCCCACGCCAGCAGGTTGCCGATGGCGAGGCCGAGAACAAGCAATAGCGTGGACTCCGCAACGATCTGGGTCAGGATGCTGCGCGGCGTCATACCGAGAGCGAGCATCAAGCCGATCTCACGAACCCGTTCGAAGACGGCCATCACCAGCGTATTGACGAGTCCGAACGAGAGGGCCAGGAAGATGACGACGATCCAGACGATCACGAAGCCGTCCATCACCGCCAGCATCGAGCCGAGGTAGGTGTCGATCTCGTTCCAGGGCAGCACCTCGGTATCGGCCCCGGCGGCATCTGCGACCCTCCGGGTGAGCCCCTCGACATCGCGGTAGTCCGTGCCCAGAATCGCCACTTCGGAGATCGCATCGCCGACACCGAGCAGGTTCTGAATCGTGCCCTGTCCGGCGAAGACGAACCCTTCCTCGTACTGATCCAGCTTCGAGTCGAAGATGCCGACAATGCGGAAGCCTCGATCGGCGATCTCGTTCTCCGGATCCTGCGTCATGATCACGACCCGCTTGCCCAGGTCGGTCTCCATCTTCTCCACCAGCTTGCGCCCTACCACCAGGCCCTTGTCGTCTGGAGATTCCAAGAAGCGTCCCTCGGTCATGTCGTCGGCAACGAAGCTGACCCCCCGTTCCTGGTCAGGGTCGATCCCGACCAGGGTGACGCCGCGCGTGTCCTGCTCCGAGGAGATCACCGCCGGTACCCGCACGCGTGTCGACCAGGCAACGACCTCGGGGCGGCGCAGGGCCTCCAACAACTCGCCGCTCGGGGGCCCGATCACGTTCGAGATCGTGGGATCGTCGCGGAAATCCGGGTGGTGGACTTGAACGTGCCCCGGCAGGACGCTGATTCCGTCCTTGACCATCTCGTCCACCATGCCGCGCATCAGTGCCGTCATGAAGATCATCGCCCAGGTTCCGACGACGATCGCTGCCAGCATGATCAGCGTGCGACGGTGGTTACGCCACAAGTTGCGCCATGCGAGACGGAGGACGATCTTCATATCGCCCATCACGCTGCCCTCATCGCCGCTACCGGTTCCATCCAGCGGAGTCGAAGGGCTGGGTAGAACGACGCGACCACACTCGCTGCGAGAACGATCAGGGGCCCCGTCAGCAGGCCGAGCACCGATACCGTCGGGTAGATCCGCCCCGGCAGGTTGAACTTGCCTCCCATCTCCTCGAGCCCCGGATAGGTGAAGCCGTTGAAGTGCAACCACAGCACGAGCCCGCCACCGAGGAGGACCCCGAGGACCATGCCGACGATGCCCATCAGGGCCGTTTCCAACAGCACAAGCCGGCCGAGTCGGCCTGGAGTCACCCCTAGCGACATGACGATGCCGAACTCCTTGGTACGCTCGAGGACCGACATCAGCTGCGTGTTGAGCACGCTGAAGGCCACGAGGATGATGAGAATGCCGTACATGAACCAGGCGCTGACAAAGTCGGCTTGAATCGCCTGTTTGAGCCCCGGCAGCAAGGCGTCCCAATCGTGGACCACCAGGTCCGCATCTGCGGGTAGAAGAGCCTCGACGCGCGCCTGTGTGGCTCCCACCTGAAGCAGCCCGGGTGCCATGACGACTACGGCGTGACCAGCGTCTCCCATGGCAAAGGCATCTTGGAAGAATCCTAGAGGTACCTGGGCGAATCCCCGATCCATGTCGGGCACTCCGCTCTCGAAGATGCCGACCACATCGACGACCGCAGCAGCAAACGAGCCATCGCGGCCACTGCCGATGAAGGTCAGCTCATCACCGACTCCGACTCGGAGGTTGCGCGCCAGAACGCTGCCGATGACGATCTCTTCCGCCATGGGATCGCTGAGGAAACCACCTTCTGTGACCAGGCCGGGCAGGCTCGAAACCAGGCTCTCGCGAGCTGGCTCGACACCCGTGATTTGAGCTCCGTAGCTTCGGTCGCCGCTCGAGATCAGGGCGAAGGCGGCGGCCCGGACCGCCACCTCCTCCGTTGCGAGGCCCTGCCGAAGATCGTCCGCGAGTTGCTTGGCATTCGGCACGACCTGGCGAATCTTGAAGTCATCCTTGTAGCCGGGGGCCTGCACCTGGAGATGGCCCGTCTGCGCCTTCAGGGCGTTGACGATCATCATCTCGTACATGCCGAGCTGCAACGAGATCATGAAGACCAGGAGGATGTTGGAGAAGACCATGGCGCCCACCGTCAGCCAGGTGCGGCGCTTGCGTCTCCAGAGGTTCCTCCAAGCGAGGCGGAATGTGATGTTCATCGATCACTCACGCGGGTTCTGCAGGTTCGACCGGGTGAAGACATTGTCGGAGATATCGATGCCGAACTCGACTGCGTCGATGCGGAACTCCGTCCATTCGTCCGGCGTTTCCACCTTCCCCATGCGCTGGCGAGTGGCGATCGTCCGTCCCCCCATCTCGCCGATCTCGAGGCTCTCGAGGACCTTCACCAGGACGCCCTCCTGGTCGAAGTACTCCTGGGACACGAGGACGTCGTCGTCCCGAATGCGTAGTACTTCCTTGCCCCACACCACCGCCGCCTCTTCGTGCGGCACCGACTCGATCACGTACACCGTGTGGCCTTCGTGCTCCTCCTGGTCCAGCAGGGTGTGGTCGTACTGGTCGACGATGTCATCGGCTCGCGACACATCCTTGTTCGAGAAGTCGGAGCCCATCCAGCTCTGGCCCATCATCGACGAAGGAACCTTGATCACCCGGTTGACCTTCGGCGAGTAGGACCACATGTTGTTGTCGACCATCAACGTGCCGTTGCCGGCATCCTTCTTGGGTGCGGTCACCCGGACGAGCGACTTCTTCGGACCGCTGGTCCAGGACTTCATCGACATCGTCCGCTCCCAGGACGGCCGATGGATGGTCATGGACATCTCGCCCTGCGAGGACTCACCTCGCCAATTGTCGATGGCGGC
>JARFQS010000301.1 GCA_029287645.1 Thermoanaerobaculia bacterium
GAGTTCGAGCATCAGATGGCCGTGGACACGAATCGACTCGACGAGCTCTATCTCACTCTCATCGAGCTGACCGACGAGATGGTCGCCGCCGGGATGGAGGTGGACGACGAGCACGAGTTCCTCGAAAGGCGACTCACCGACCGGGGCGAGACTCTCCTGGAGGTTCTCCAGCTGACCACGAAGCAGCTGGAGGCGAACAAGGCTCTGCTCAAGCGGGCTCCGGATGACAGCGACCTCCAGGCCCGGGTCTTCGCCGCGGAGGAACGCTACGACTCGAACAAGACCGCCCTGCTGGCGACGATCCACATGATGAGCGTCCTGGACCTGGACTACGCCGACCTGGAGGTCCGCACTCTCGAGCTCACCCACCAGGTCACGCCCGAGGCTTTCGAGGCGGATGTAGCGATGGGTCTGCTGCAATCCAAGCTGCGCCAGGCGAAGACCTTTCTCAAGGAGCGGGCCCCGAGCCTTCTGGTGCGAGGGCTGGTGATCCTTGCCATCCTGGTGGGTTTCTGGATTCTGGCCAGGCTCGTCCGTGTCTTCACGAGGAGAGCGCTCGACAAGACCAAGATCTCGACTTCAGCGCTTCTCAAGGGGTCGATCGTCCGGCTCAGTGGCCGCGTGATTCTGGCCATAGGAGTGATCCTCGTCCTGTCGCAGCTCGGCATCAACCTCGGCCCCGTCCTCGCCGGCCTCGGCATCGTCGGCTTGGTCGTCGGCTTCGCCCTGCAGGACACGCTCTCGAACTTCGCCGCCGGAGCCATGATCCTCGCCTACCAGCCCTTCGACATCGGCGACCTCGTGGAGACGGCCGGAGTGCTGGGCAAGGTGAGCGATATGAACCTCGTGTCGACCACGATCATGACTGTCGATCACCAGACCCTCGTCGTGCCCAACAGCAAGATCTGGGGCGACGTCATACGCAACGTCACCGCCCAGACGACGCGACGGGTAGACATGGTCTTCGGCATCTCGTACGAGGACGAGATCCCCAAGGCCGAGCGCGTGCTCCAGGAGATCGTCGAAGCCCACGACCTGGTCCTGGAGGACCCGGAGCCGATGATCAAGCTCCACACCCTGGGCGACTCCTCGGTCGATTTCATCGTCCGCCCATGGGCCCGGACCGAGGACTACTGGGATGTCTATTGGGATATCACGCGGGAAGTGAAGATGCGATTCGACAAGGAAGGCATCTCGATTCCCTTCCCGCAACGGGACGTCCACCTGTTCGGCCAGGACAGCGTCGATCAGGAGGGTTGAGCGCGGATCGTCGGGAGCCGGAGATCAGTCGAGGTCTGACGAAGCGCCGAGCCTCCACCAGGAGAATCCGAAGCGATCGTTGTGCAGGTCCTGCACCGGTGTCACGACGCCGAGCCCTCCAGCCGACAGAAACGCCACAGGCACATACTCGCCGCCGGGGTCACGAGTCCTCTCGTCCATGGTTTCGAGCCATGTGTCCGGCTGGAAGGTGGTGCGAAGCACTTGGAGCTCGGATCCACCGGAGTCCGGGACCTGAATCAGCGCAACCTCGACCGCCATCGCTTCGCCGTTGCCCGAGAACCAGGTTGCTGCCAGCTCGCCCGGACCGCGTGCTGCGAGGAAGGGGAAGTACGCCACCGTGGCGTCTTCGGCCACCAGCCAGGTGGTCCAGGTCTCTCCCTGGTCCCCCGACCGTCCGAGCTGGACGGTCTGACCCTCGCTCCACAAGTGATGGAGGGCTCCGCTGGCATCCCAGGCGAGTGGTTCGACCCAGCGGGGTACCGCATTCGGGTCGCTGAGGCTCGGATCCCACTCGATCTGCCCGGGTATCGGGTGCTTGCTCCATGTCACGCCGCCATCGATGCTGACCGCGATCAGGTCGAGGCCAGCGTCGAATTGGTTGGCGGAACCGGAGATCGGGCTGATTCGAACCGCCAACTCCCCGTTCGGACCCATCGCGAGATGGCTCGAGCCACCCTTGGGGTGAATCCGATCGCGCTCCATCCAGGTCTCACCGCCATCCGTGCTGGCCGCGTGACACACTCCCGAGCCGTCGTTCCAGATCACGTGGGCTGTGCCGTCCGGTGCCACGACGACCCAGGGACGGTCGTCGAGACGGGTGTCAGAGAGCAGCGTCCATGACCAGCTGGCGCCGACGTCGTGACTCACGCCGATGGCAACATGCGTTCCCTCGAAGGTTGTTCGATCGAAGCCCATCGAGACGAAGTAGAGGGTCCCATTGGGCCCGATCGCCAGATCGACGTCGGAGTTGCCGATCGCGCCCTCTTCGGGCGTTCCGACCTCCACCCGACTCCAGGTGGCCCCGGCATCGTCACTCTTGAACAAGTGTGGGATGGCCCTCGGATCGACCCCGGTGACCTGTGAGCCGAACCCGGCGACGAACAGGGCGCCGCTCGGATGCTCGACCACCATCGGCTCCCGTGCCAGCACATCCAGGTGATGGATCGGAGCCGACACGCTGAGGCCGGCCGGTGCGTCGGTGGAGACATCGTCGGTTGCATCTGTCTCTGCAGTGGGAGCACCGTTGCAGGCAATCAGAAGGACCAACAGGGGAGCGAGTCGAGACAGTTTGTGATTCATGCCAACAGCCTAGCACCGGCACTGTATCTACACAGGCAGAGCTTCGGGGTATTCTTGAGAGCGAAGCTCGGTTGGCCGACGGAAGTCGGGCGCGACTACTGAAACGGAGAGGACCCTTACCATGAAGCAGGCAAGTAGGTTCACAGGGGCTCTCGTCTACGGCTTGCTCTTCGTTTCTTCTGGCGCTTGGGGACAGACTGCCACTGAATCGACCGCACAACCCGAGGTCGCCAAGCTGCTGGAGGACGGGCAGCTGGCCCTCCGCAACGGGAGGTTCGAGAAGGCGATCAAGGCTTTCACCAAGGCTGACAAGTTGGCAGAGGGTGGCTCGGCACTTGCGCTCATTGGGGTCGCTACGGCCAATGTGCAATTGGCGCGCTTCGACGAGGCGGTCGAGCAGGCAGAGAAGGCCCTTGCGGTGGCAACCGACCCTCCCGAGCAAGCCATGGCCCACAACCTATTGGGGACGGCCCTGTGGGGTGCCTACAACGCCTCGCCGTACGAGCCGACGGACGACCCTGAATCGCTCCTCGAACGGGCTGAAGGCGCATTCAGCCAAGCCCTGCGATTGTCGGGTGGCGGGTTGAACATAGCGTGGTCCAATCTGGCGCACGTCCTCGAAAGGGAGGGCCGCTTCGCGGATGCCGAGGCTGTGCTTCAGGAGTACCTGAAGCG
>JARFQS010000368.1 GCA_029287645.1 Thermoanaerobaculia bacterium
GAAGAGGCCTTGGCACGCCTACAGGAGACGCTGCCAGGCGGGGTCGTTCTCGAGACAGAGAATTTCCGTCAGGCCGACTTCATCGAAGTCGCGATCGGCAACGTCACCAAGGCGCTCCGAGATGGAGCGATTCTCGTGGTCCTCGTACTGATCCTGTTCCTCGGCAGCCTTCGCACCACCTTCATCTCGGCACTTGCGATCCCACTCTCTCTGGTGGCTGGCGTCGTGGTGATCTCGGCCTTCGGGCTGACGATCAATACGATGACACTGGGTGGATTGACCATCGCCATCGGTCTTCTGGTCGACGACGCGATCATCGCGGTGGAGAGCATCTTCCGGCGTCTCAAAGGAGAGCGTGAGAAACCCGAGGCCGAACGGCGGCCCACCGACGAGGTCGTTGCGGCGGCGACCACAGAGGTGGTGAGCCCGATTCTGTTTGCCACGCTGATCATCATCTTGGTGTTCACGCCGATCTTCTTCCTGCCGGGCCTCGAGGGTCGACTGCTACGGCCTCTGGGTCTTGCCTTTATCGCGGCCCTCGCGGCCTCCCTACTCGTCGCTCTGACTGTGACCCCGGTTCTCTCGGCCTTGCTTCTGGGGCGGTCCCGCGCCCTCGAGTCTCGGGAGCCTTGGATCCTGCGGCGCTTTCACGATCTCTACCGGCCGACCCTGAATTGGTGCCTCGAGCATCGGCGCCTCGTGATCGGCGTCACTCTGCTCATGGTGCTGGGCGCCATCGCCTTGATTCCCAGCCTCGGCCGGAGCTTCCTGCCGCCCTTCAACGAAGGGTCTCTCACGGTCGCGATTGTCAGCCCGCCGGGCATTCCTCTGGCCGATAGCGACCGACTCGGACAACAGGTGGAAGAGGCCCTCCTCGCCTTCCCCGAGGTGATCTCGACGAGCCGGCGAACCGGTCGTGCCGAAAAGGACGAGCATGTCCAGGGGGTCAACGCCTCGGAGATGGAGGTGGTCCTGGCCCCTCTCGAGAAGGGTCGCAGCAAGGAGCAGCTGCTTGCGGAGATGAGGCAGGCAGTTTCCACCATCCCTGGTACGTCAGTCTCCTTTGGCCAGCCGATCAGCCACCGGATCGACCACATGATGTCGGGCTCGAAGACGAACCTGGCAGTGAAGGTCTTCGGTCCCGACCTCGCGGTGCTGAGAACCCTCGCCTCGGGTGTCGAGCAGGTTCTGACCGGCATTACCGACATCGTTGACATCTCGAACCAGGAGCAGGCCGCCATCCCGCAACTCGTCATCGACTTCGATCGCACGGCGATGGCTCGGTACGGTCTACTGCCGGCCGACCTGGCGGAAGCCGTCGAGGCTCTTTTTCAAGGAGTAGTGGTCGGCGAGATCGTCGAGGAGGGCATCACCTCGAGCATCGCCGTGCTCCTGCCAGCAGAGCTCCGGGCGGCGCCGGAACTTCTAGCGACCCTCCCCGTTTCGACACCCACGGGAGAGTTGGTTCGCCTCGATACCGTGGCCAATGTCCGACGAATCCTGGGCCCGTCCTTGATCCGACGCGAGAACGTGCAGCGCATGGCGATGATCACCGCCAATGTGGCCGGCGCAGACCTGGCCGGAACAGTCGAGTCGGCTCGCGCTGCGGTCGACGAGCAGATCGATCTGCCGCGGGGCTATCTGGTGACCTTCGGTGGACAGTTCGAGGAAGCTGTGAGAAGTGTCCGGACCATGGCGTATCTGGGGATCCTCATCCTCGTCGCCATGTACGGCCTACTCTATCTGGAATTCCAGAGCCATCGGGACACGGCAGTGGTCCTGGTGAATCTACCGTTGGCACTCATCGGTGGAGTGGTAGCCGTTGCCATCGGAGGCGGTGTGCTCTCTGTAGCCACCATGGTCGGCTTCGTCACCCTTTTCGGAATTGCCACCCGAAATGGTGTGCTCCTGGTGAACAACTACCAGCGACTGCTCGCTGGCGGGGCGAGCTTGGAGGATGCTGTGAGGCAGGGCTCGGAGGAGAGGATGGCCCCGATTCTCATGACCGCCCTGACCGCGGGCCTGGCCCTCGTTCCCTTGGTCTTCGCTGGGAGCGCTCCCGGAAACGAGATTCAGAGCCCGATGGCACAGGTGATCATGGGGGGGCTGCTAACCTCGACCTTCCTCAACCTCGTCGTGGTTCCTGTTCTCTATTTACGGCCAAGTGCCCGGAAAGAGACTTGATGCGCTCAGTACATCTCATCATTGCGGTACTTCTTGGCCTCGTCCTCGCCGGCTGCCATGCCCACTCGGGAGTCCAGCAGGCCGACCTCTCCTTCGAGCCCGAGATCCCCCGGCCCGCCTACGAGTCAGGACAAGGCCCAGTGGTCCAGATCGACGAGGCCCACTTCAACTTCCACACCGTGGAGGGCCGCTACGCCCCGTTCGCGAAGCTGCTGCGCCGCGATGGGTACGTCGTACAGGGTTTGGCAGAGCTCGCCACTGCCGACTCACTCGGTAAGGGAGACATCTACGTCATCGCCAATGCCATCGCCGAGTCGGATCAGAAGGGCTGGAAGCTACCTGCCGAGCCGGCCTTCACTCAACAGGAGATCGGGGCGATCCGAGTTTGGGTCGAGGAGGGTGGCTCGTTGCTTCTCGTCGCGGATCACATGCCGTTTCCGGGCTCGGTCGAGGATCTGGCAGCCGCCTTCGACGTGCTTTTCGGCAACGGCTTCCTCTACGACTCGGAAGACAACTCGAAGCTCGAATTCACTCGCGACTCAGGGCTCGCCGACCATCCCATCACCGAGGGTCGAGACGAAGGCGAGAGGGTCGACTCCGTTCGCACCTTCACCGGCCAGGCTTTTCGCGTCGAGCGTGACTACGAGCCGCTACTGACGCTCCCTCCTGGCAGCACATTGAAGCTGCCCATCACAGCCTGGAAGTTCAAGCCAACGACGCCCTCCATACCGGCCGGAGGCATGCTGCAGGGAGCGGTGTTGCGGGTCGGAGCGGGCCGAATTGCGGTGTTCGGCGAAGCCGCGATGTTCTCGGCCCAGGAGTGGATCACCAAGGACGAGCGGCACCTGATGGGCATGAATCGCCCCGACGCCGAGCAGAATCCGCAGTTCCTGCTCAACGTGGTGCACTGGTTGTCAGGCTTGCTCGACTAGCAGCCCTCTTCTAGCCGAAGTCTTTCAGCTGCTCCTCGACGGACCTGGTGATCTCGGACTCCGTGTTGCCGAGATGAGCCGTCGACTTGTTCTCGACCAGCAGGATCGAGCACTCCTCGGTCGAGGAGACCCGGTGATTGACACCCCGCTTGACGATGTAGAGATCGCCGGTCTCCATCGTGAAGGGTTCTTCGCCTTCGACCTCGAAAAGCAGGCTGCCCTCGATGATGTAGAAGAGCTCGTCCTCGCCTGCGTGGTTGTGCCAGGGGATCTCCTCCCCCTTGATCTTGGCGACCTTGACGTAGACGTCATTGACCTCGCCGATCACCTTCGGCGAGAAGTACTCGGTCAGGGCTGTGGCGCGTTCTCGAAGC
>JARFQS010000442.1 GCA_029287645.1 Thermoanaerobaculia bacterium
GCGCATCTCGCTGAAGGCCGTCGTGGAGTCGCACCAGGCGACACGAACCGCGAGGGAGTCGGCCTGCGCCCTCGGTGCGACGTCGTCGACGCGCGGACTTCCCGCCGACCGCACGGTGGGTGCCCCGGTCGGGACGGACCACAGGAGATGCGCACATGACAGTGAAGGACCAGCCCATCGAGAAGGACGCGCTGGTGCGCTTCGAGAAGCGACAGGTCAAGGAGCCCAGAGTCCTGAACGAGGCCTACGACTATGAAAAGCCGGTGGCGTTCACCCGGGCGCTGAGGGTGGAGCTGCCTGGCTACTCGCTGATCCTGATCAGTGGTACCGCCAGCGTCAACGAGGCAGGCGAGTCGATCCACGTCGGCGATTTGGAAGCTCAGTCCTGGCGTACTTTCCGCAACATCGAGGCTCTTCTCGCAGCCGAAGGCGCCGACTGGCACGACGTAGTCCGCACCACTTGCTACCTGCGCGACATGTCCCGCGACTATGACGCGTTCAACGAAGTCAGGATGGCTTTCTACAAAGAAAAGGAGCTGGACCCATTTCCCGCCAGCACCGGAATCCAGGTCACGCTTTGCAGGGAAGATCTGCTGGTCGAGATCGAAGCGATGGCCATCGTGCCTCCGGACCGGAAGGCTTGAGCGTCCTGTAGGAAGAATGTCTGGTAGAGGAATCGCACAGAGATCCAACGGTGCTTGCCTGGACCACAGCAAGGTACATTCCGAGGTGATTGTCATGCTCGTAATGATGAAAAGCGGTTACACGGATCGAGATGCCAAGCGGGTGATCGACAAGGTCGAGTCTGCCGGTGGCCTTGCCCAGAGGCGCAAGCTGCAAGGGCAGAACCTCCTGGTTCTGACGGGTTGTCCGAGATCTCTCGAACGAGAGCTCAACCGCCTGCCAGGAGTGGACTCGGTGCGAGTTCCGACCGGTGGCCATTGGCTGGTAACACGCCAGTGGCGCCCCCAGGACACGGTCGTAGAAGTGGCGGGAGCCAAGATCGGGGGAGCCAATCCACCGATCATCATGGCCGGGCCGTGCGCGGTCGAGTCGAGGGACCAGCTCCTCAGGATCGCTGAAAAGGTCTCCGATGCGGGTGCCAGCCTGATGCGCGGCGGCGCCTTCAAGCCACGGAGCAGCCCCTACTCCTTCCAGGGTATGCAGGAGGAAGGACTGGCCCTGCTCGCCGAGGCGCGTGAGCGATTCGGCATTGCCGTGGTCAGCGAGCTGAGGGATGTCAACACGCTGGACCTCTTCCTCGACTACGAGATCGATGTCATCCAGGTCGGCGCCAGGAACATGCAGAACTTCGAGATCCTGCGGTGCGTCGGACGCGCCGGCCGACCGGTGCTGCTCAAGCGGGGTCCGGCCAATACGATCGAGGAATGGTTGAATGCGGCAGAGTACATTCTCCTGGAGGGCAACTCCCAGGTCATGCTCTGTGAGAGGGGCATCGTGGCGCCGCGGGGAGCGGAGACGCGCTACCTTTTCGATATCGCGGCCATTCCCATCGTCAGGGAGCACTCGCACTTGCCGGTCATCGCCGACCCGTCGCATGCCGCCGGAGACCGGCGCTGGGTGCCGGCGATGGCGCAATCCGCCGTTGCCGCTGGTGCCAACGGACTTCTCGTCGAGGTTCACGACGCCGCGGAGGAAGCCCTGTGCGACGGTCCGCAGAGCCTCAGCCCCGAGTCCCTCGAGCAGCTGCTCGCAGATCTGAAGAGGCGTGGCTACCTCGACAGCCCGGTGGAACATCACGTGTCGAGCATTCTTCAGCTGGTCGGCAACAACTGCTAGATCCCCCGCCCGCCCTGAGGTTGAAGCGCCCGGCTCACCGCCGGGCGTTCTTTGAGGGCTTGAGGTTGAGGAGGCCGGCGTTCCTTCGGCCTGTCTTTGGGGGCTTGGGGGATCCAAGGATCTCTGCCCTCAAGCCCCAACCCCCTAAGCCCCTAAGCCCTCAAGCCCTCAAGCCCTCAAGCCCTCAAGACCCCAAGACCCCAAGACCCCAAGACCTCAAGACCCCAAGACCCCAAGACCCCAAGACCCCAAGATCCGAGACAGCAGGCGGCCACTCCGCAAGGAAGGTCGCCTGACCTCATCGGTTCCGCGTTATCGTCGGTCGTGCTAGCCTCGGCGCGGTCCGAAAGCCCAGATTCATGGCCAAAGCAACGCGCGGAGCAACACGTGCGGTGATTTCGGCTCGACTCGAGAAAGGCCCGAACGAGAATGGAAAGCCAACCGATTTTTCAAGGCACCATCGGTGTCATGGCTGTCATCACCATGATCCCGGTGTTCTTCCTCTGGCTGGAGAAGAAGACCCAATGGAAGGTGTTCAATTACCTGCCGGCGATCATCTGGATCTTCCTCACGCCCATCTTCCTGAGCAACCTCGACGTCATTCCCCGATCGACACCGATCTACGACAACTACAAGAACTGGGCGGTGCCGATGTTCATCGTCCTGATGCTCCTGGACATCAATATCCGGGAGACCTTGAAGGTGGCGTGGCGAGGCATCGGCGTTCTCGTCCTGGGCTCGGTCGGCATCGTTGTCGGAGCCGCCGTCTCGTTCTTCCTCTTCAGGAGCGGACTGCCGGAGAACGCCTGGTCGGGTTTTGGGGCACTGGCGGGCAGCTGGATTGGCGGCACCGGTAATCTGGCAGCCGTCGCCGAGAGTTTGGACACCCCGGGTGAGCTGGTGGGCATGGTCGTCCTGGTAGACAACTTCGTCTATGTGCTCTACTTCCCCATCATCCTCAGCTGCAAGCGTTGGGCGAAACAGTTCAACCGCTTCTCACGCGTCTCGGACGAGCAGATTCGACACATCGAAGAGGCGACTCAGGAGGTCGAGAAGAAGAGCCACGAGGTGCACTTCAAGGATCTTCTGACGTTGCTCGGTTGGGGTTTCACGACCATCCTGGTGGCGAATCAGCTGGCCAAGCTGATGCCCGCGTTGCCGCCGGTGCTCACCGAGAAGACCTGGGCCATGCTCCTGGTGACGACCTTCGGAATCCTGCTGTCCGCGACGCCACTGAAGAAGGTCCCTGGTACCGAGCCCCTGGCCATGACCTTCGTGTATATCTCCATGACGATGATCGGCGCCTCGGCCGATCTGAGGAACCTGGCCGGTGCGCAGTGGTTCCTGCTGGCCGGTGTGATCTGCATCGTGGTCCACTTCCTGTTCATCATCGCTGGCGCGCGTCTCTTCCGGGTCGATGTGAGTATGGCGGCGGTCTCCAGTGTGGCCTCGGTAGGGGGAGCGGCCTCCGCTCCCGTGGCCGCCGGCTTCCACCGCGAGGAGCTCGTTCCGGTCTCCATCATGCTGTCGCTGATCGGCTACGGCCTCGGCAACTACCTCGGAGTGGCCGCAGCGCAGCTCTGTCAACTCATGTCGTAGAGAGGGTTGAAGCGTCCGGTCGTACCTCCCGGCCGATCCTTGATGTAGGGGAGGGGCTTGACCCCTCCCATGGGAGCCCGCAAGGGGCTCCCCTACATTGCCGTCGCCGTCCGCCTGCGGATCACCCGGACGGGTCTCCAGTCGACAACCGGTTCAGTGAGCAATGTCAGGCGAAGGATTTCTGCGAGTCGTGGGTTTCACCTCCTGATGCGAAATCTATGCAACAGGAGATCGAAATGACCGCAAAGAACAGAATCCTCGGGCTGGCTCTGCCGTTCTTTACGCTTGGTGTCCTCCTTGCCGTAGCCTCCTTGGCGGCAGAGCGGCCCGATT
>JARFQS010000552.1 GCA_029287645.1 Thermoanaerobaculia bacterium
GGCCAAGGACAAGGACTCGGGCTTCCGCCTCATGGGCTTTGGGCATCGCGTCTACAAGAACTACGACCCCAGGGCCAGGTTGCTCAAGAAGTCGGCGGATCAGATGCTGGACGAGTTGGGAGTCGATGACCCACTCCTGGACATTGCACGCAATCTCGAGGACATCGCCCTCAAGGACGAGTATTTCGTCGAGCGAAAGCTCTATCCGAATGTCGATTTCTACAGCGGCATCCTCTACAGGGCGATGGGAATCCCGACGAACATGTTCACCGTGATGTTCGCTCTGGGCCGGCTCCCGGGCTGGATCGCTCACTGGCGGGAGATGCGGGCCGATCCCGAGGGCAAGATCCACCGCCCCCGGCAGATCTACATCGGCAAGACCGAACGGGATTTTGTAGCGCTCGCTGATCGCTAGCGCGACAGAAGGGTTGAGGCGCCCAGTCGTACCTCCCGGCCGATCTTTGGGGGCTTGGGGTTGAACCGGCCGCACTTGGTGTCGGCCGGCCTTTGAGGGCTTGCGGGACCTGCACCTCTGCCAGCCGTTAGCTTCATCGCCTGCATTGGTCATCGAGTAGAGGCCCGTCCGGCTGGTCCGCCTAGGGGACGGCGTCGGCTACTCAGACTGCAACGGGTGGGCCGCCACCTTGTCACGTCATCGCGCCGGATCTCGTGTGCTCTGCGATGGCCCTTGCACCGCGCTCGACGTGGCACCCCATGACGAACCACCCGAACGAACCTCAGGCACCGTTGAAGGCAGTGAGGCAATGAGGCCTTGAGGCAGTGGGGCACACCGGTTCAGGGTTCGGCGTGGGGACCTCCATGGGGGTTCTTGCAGCGTAAGGGAGGATAGCCCCCTGGGGGCCCCACGTCGGACCCACGCGCGGTCAGTTCTCGCGGCCAAACCGCTTGTGGATTTTCTCGCGGAATCGCTGGAGTCGCTTCTGGAGGCCGGGATGGCGGTGGAGTGCTCGCTCCATCCACCGGTGCACGGTGTCGCTGGCGACCGACATCAGAGCCCTCCCCAAGAACAGGAGCAGGAAGCCCTGCAGCCCGGGTAGCAGGAGCCCGGCAAGGCCCAGGATGAGGCAGAGCCAGCTCAGGACGAGGACGACGATCCTGGTGCCGAAGGGCAGACTGGGAATGTGGATCTCTTCGAGATCCTCTTCCGAATTCGCCTTCCGGGGCTCTTCGGGACGTGGTGAATCGCCCGGCGACATAGCCGGTAGGCTAGCATGGGCCTTTCTACAATTGCCGTCAACAGAGTCACACTCGAGCCCCTTTCGGGACCCTTCTGCGAGGGTGTGGGGAACCTCTAGGAAACCAGGATTTTCGCGAAGCGCCGCTTGCCCACCTTGAAGACGTAGGGCTCCTGGCGTGCCGTGAGCTCGAGGAACGGATCCGAGCCTCGCTCGCCGTCGATGGACACGGCCCCCTGCTGAATGAGTCGTCGGGCTTCGTTGTTGCTGGAGGCGAGACCCGCTTGGGTCAGGATGCGAGGCAATGCCATCGGACCCTCCATGGAGTGCTGCGGAATGTCGTCGGGCAAGCCGCCACTGGCGAAGACCTTCTCGAACTCCGATGCGGCGCGTGCTGCCGCCGCCTCATCGTGAAAGTCGGTGGTCAGACGGACGGCCAGCTCCTGCTTGACCTTCTTGGGGTGGAGCTCTCCTGAAGCAACGGCACCTCGACGGGCATCGATCTCTGCTTCCGACAACTCCGTCAAGAGCAAGTACCAGTCCCACATGAGCTCGTCCGGAATGGACATGGTCTTGCCGAAGATCTCACCGGCCGAGTCCTCGACTGCGATCGCATTGCCCAGGCTCTTCGACATCTTCTCGGCACCGTCGGTACCCACCAGCAGCGGTACCGTCATCACGACCTGGGGCTCCAGCTGTTCCTCCTTCATGAGATCGCGACCGACGAGCAGATTGAAAATCTGATCGTGCCCACCCAGCTCGACATCGGCCTCCAGGGCGATCGAGTCGTAGCCCTGGACCAGTGGATAGAGCAGCTCATGGAGGCTGATCGCCTGATTGGCGTCGAATCGGCTGCGAAAGTCCTCTCGCTCCATCATTCTGGCCAGCGTGTAGCGGCCCGCCAATCGGATCATGCCGCTGGAGCCGAGCTTGTCGAGCCAGCGGCTGTTGGAGTCCACCACCGTGCTCTCACGGTCCAAAATCCGGAAGAGCTGCTTCTTGTAGGTCTCGGCGTGTCGGGCGACCTGCTCTGCGGTGAGCTGCGGTCGAGTCAGGCTCCTCCCTGTCGGGTCGCCGATCATGGCGGTGAAATCACCGATGATGAAGACCACTCGATGACCGAGGTCCTGGAAGTGCTTCATCTTGTGAAGCAGCACGGTGTGGCCCAGATGCAGATCCGGAGACGAAGGATCGAAGCCGGCCTTGACGGTCAGTGGGCGGCCGGTCTCGCGTGAGCGAGTCAGCTTGTCGCGTAGCTGATCCTCTGTGACCAGATCCACGACGCCACGGGTGAGCAGGTCGAGCTGCTCGTCGACCGGGGCGAACTCGAATTTCTGTCGGGTCCCGTCAGTCATCGGCTGCGCAGCTTAGCATGCGGAAAACGGTCGAACCCTAGCGCCACGGTGGCGGCTCGGGCAGGTCCTCGGCACCTTCCACGATCTCGCCTTCAGCCAGGAGGCGGGCATCCCCCTTGAGCCCCCAGAGGGCATCCCCCTTCGCGCTGATCCAGCTGCCGACTTCGAATTGGAAGCCGCCGCGCGTGAGCACCGTGACGGGTAGCTCCAGCTCGCCGAGCGCCACGCCGACTGCGACCGAAGCCATGACTCCGGTGCCGCAGGCCAGGGTCTCGTTCTCGACACCGCGTTCGTAGGTGCGGATGTCCAGACGATGACGCTCCACGAAGTGGGCGAAGTCCACATTGGTTCCGGCGTCGCCGAACGCCGGGTCGGATCTCAGGTGCCTACCGAGGCTCTCCACGGGGGCTCGTGCGACCCCTTCGGGCCAGGGGATCACGTAGTGGGGAACACCGACGGGCACTTTGAATCCCTTGAGCTGCTCTCCCTCCGCCTCGAGCTCCAGGAGCTCGGGATCGCCCGGGCGCTCGAGCGCCAGGGTGACAGAGGTGATCTCGAGCGATGAGCCCGGAATCAGGCCCGCCCCGGTCTCGATGACGATCTCCTTGTCGGCCCATCCCAGATGGCGTGCCAGACGCACCGCACAGCGGGTGCCGTTGAGGCATAACTCCGCAGCACTGCCATCGGCATTGAAGTGGCGCATCCGAGCACCATCCGGGCTCCGGTTCAACAGAAACAGACCGTCCGCACCCAGTGAGAGTCCCCTGTGGCACCAGGCCCGGATCTGCTCGGGTGTCGGGTCGTCGATGGGCTCGGCGAGCGCCAGGAAATCGTTGCCACCACCGGAAAGGCGGAAGAAGTGCCTCATGGCACCTGGGCAGTCGTGGCCTTGCTGGCTTCGCTTTGATTGTTGGCGCCATCTACCGCCGTGACGAAGTAGACATAGGTAGTACCCGTCACGACATCTCGATCCAGGAGCTCGGAGCCGATGACGAGCTCTGGGGTAATGGCCCGGAACTCTTCGCCAGGCGCCTGGCGGAAGACCCTGTAGCCCGCCACATCGCTCTCTGGCGACAGCTCCCAGAGCAGTCGGACGCGTCCCTCCTCGGCGAGAGCAACGATGTTCTCCGGGGGCGAGGGTGGAAAGCGGTCCTCGAAGTTCACCTCGTGCTCGGACACGATGCGGCTCTCCACGAGCGGCTTGGCCATCGAGACGGTGGTGATCGTATAGATGTACCGGTTGCCGAAAGCGGCTGAGCGATCGGTATACGTCTGGGTCTCGGTAGGCACGGTGGCCAGAGGCGGTCCGTACTCCTTGACCTTGGCGTCCCGGCGATAGACGTTGTACTCCAACCCGGTCGCGTCGACCTCCCAATCGAGCTCCACTCCCGATGCCGTAGAGGTCACAGAGATGGAGCTGGGTGGGTCCGGCGGTTCCCGGAGACCGATCTTCTCCAGGT
>JARFQS010000559.1 GCA_029287645.1 Thermoanaerobaculia bacterium
TGTGTATAAGAGACAGGCTCGGGCTCGTTGCGATGGGTCGCGCCGGCGATCCTCTCGCTGCTGAGAGCGGGGTTCGACACAGTCGAAGTTCTGGGTGGGTCGGTTCATGCGCATGTCGAGGGGTCAGTCTCGAGTTCGTTCAGGATCTGCTGGGCCCAGGGCCGCAGCTGACTCGCTGGGTGCGTCAGAAGGAAGCGGCGCAGCTCGCTCGTGGCCGCTGGGCAGTCGCCCCGGTCGAGTGAGATCTGTGCCTGGATGAGGTCGAGGCGTTCGATCAGGTCTTGGCTGCCAGAGGTGCTCCCGACCTCTCGCGCCGCGGAGATCTCTTTCAAGGCCAGATCGAACTGCTCGTCGAGTCGCAGTGCATCCGCCAACTGGAGACGGGTCCAATTGGCCTTGTCTTCATCGAGCGCTTCTGTTTCCAGCAAGCGCCTGTAGAGCTCGCTGGCTTTCTTGCCGTCGCCTCTCTGGTGAAACTCGTCGGCCAGAACTGCCAGAGCACTGGGATCGTCGGAATCTGCGAAGCGCTCATAGCCGGCCTCGAGGGCTCTGAAGGCCGCGATCTCGGTCTCGATCTCCCGAATGAACTGGCTGGTTGGCGCATAGCCCTCGACTCGCCCGAATTCGACCTTTCGATGATCCATGATCAGGATCGTGGGAAGGCTGTAGGCAGAGAAGTGTCGTTGCAGGTCGGATCCTTCGGCGCCGTCCTCTGTATCGACCCGAAGCAAGACGAACTTGTCGCTGTAGCGCTCGAACTCCTCTGAGGAGAAAACGTCGGTCTCGAGGCGCTTGCACCAATGACACCAATCGGCATAGAGGTCCACCAGGATCAGTCGGTTTGTGGCCTCTGCCTCGGCCTTCGCTTTGTCGATCCGGCTGATCCAGCCTGTCGAGCCCTGTGCACTTGCAGCGAACGCGAGCAGGGCTGCGAAGCACAAGGGGCGTAGGATGGGCCGTCGTCCACTCATTGTTCAGGGAGGAAGCATCGAGCGAGTCTTGAATGACCTTACGACGCTCGAGACGGGGCGGATCATACCATCTAAGATGACGGGACGGCTCCTGGAAGCCGGCTGCTAGGATGCTGATTGGGTAGCCGATGTTCGAAAGCCAGACCGAGGGTCTCGTAACCTCTGGTGCTCTACTCGAGCCGAAGCGGTGCTCGAGTGCTCCGGAGGAGCAGAGGAGCGATGCGAGCTGGTTCGGACCCCTCGTACCCTTCCTCGCTCTCCTCCTGCTGTGCATCCCAGGGAGTCTCGCGGCTGAAGGTTCCAGCCGAACGCAGAACCGACATTCACGCGCGAGCCTGGTGGCCCAGATCGAGTCACAGGGTCTCGACCCGGCGGAGATCGTCTTTCCCGACACCCTGACTGAAGAAATGAGAGCGTGGCTCGACGAGAACGTGAAGAGGGCCCTCTCCGACAAGGAGACGATAGATCGGCTGCTCAGCGCCTTGACAGAGCCGGGTGGGCTGGGGCTGGTCTATGTTCCGGGCTATACAGGCACCGCCGAGGAGGTCTTCCGAACGAGAAAAGCCAATTGTCTGGCCTTTACCCATCTCCTGATCGGAATGAGCCGCGAGCTCGGAATTTCAGCCTATTACGTGAACTACGAGTTAGCCGAACAGTTCAGGAGATCCGGCGACCTCATCGTCGTGTCGGGTCATGTCAGTGCCGGATACGGGAGTGGTGCCGACCGGTACCTGCTGGAGTTCGGGGTGGTGGTCAATCTGGATGGCAGGCGGCCGCGGCCCATCAGTGACCTCAACGCCCTGGCTCGCTACTACGCGAATCGCGCCGCAGAGCTGCTTCGAGCCGGAGAGGCCGGGGAAGCTCTCGGTTGGGCGGAGACTGCGATCAGGCTGGACCCGACGTTGGTCGAAGGGTGGAGCAATCTGGGAGTGGCTCTCCGCAGGTCGGGTCGCGTCGATGAAGCCGAGCAGGCCTATTTGAAGGCGACCGAGGTCGATCCGTACTACCACGTGGCGTACCACAACCTGTTCGCTCTGATGAGATTTCGCGGCCAGAGTGAAGCGGCCGACGAAATCCTCGACCTCCTCGATCGCAGGGACAACAGAAACCCGTTCATCTACCTCGAGCTCGGAGATCAGAGTCTGGCTGCGAAGAGGTTGGAAGAAGCAGGGGACTTCTACAAGAGAGCGACGAAGGTGGGCGACGAGTTGGCTGAGACGTGGGCCGCACGCGGCAGTTGGGCTCTGGCAAGCGAAAAAGTGAAGAAGGCACGCCGTTGGCTCAGGAAGGCGAAGGGCATTTCACCCGAAGATCCTCGTACTGTCGAGCTGGAGCGTCAGCTACTCGAATTCGAGGGGGTAGACGACGTAGAATCGACTCCGTGAGGACGATTCTCTTTGTGGAGGAGGGAGACCATGGCGAATAAGACCTTTTCGTCACTGCTGCCAGTGGCGCTTTGCGTAGTCTTGACGGCCCCGGTGTGGGCAGGTAACGAGGGGCGTCTCGTCGGCAGCATCGTCGATCCGGACGGCAATCCGATCGTCGATGTCCAGATCACCGCGACAGGAGTGGGATTCGACGTCAAGCAGGAGAGAAGCACCAACAAGAAGGGCAAGTTCACGCTGCTGCTTCTGGATGCGACCAAGGACTATGTGCTCCGCTTGGAGAAGGAAGGGTTCCAGACCATCGAGGAGCCTCTACGACTCCCACTCGGGGAGCCGCTGCGGCGCGAATGGACGATGTTCCCAGGCTCCGGGTCAGCCCCCACCGGCGGAGCTGCCGCTCCGACACCGGCGGCGGCTCCAGCCTCGGGGGCTGTCGCACGAGGACAGGCTGGAAGGCTCTATGAGAAGGGAGCCGAGGCTTATGCGGCCGGCGACCTGGTCACGGCGGCTGAGAACTTCGAGCAGGTCGTAACCATGGAGCCAGGGCTGGCTGAAGTGCATATGGCTCTGGCCATGACCTATCTGCGACAGGAGAATTGGGAAGGGGCTGCCT
>JARFQS010000160.1 GCA_029287645.1 Thermoanaerobaculia bacterium
GTCCTGAGCGAGCTCCGCGAGCGCCAGGGATTCCACCTGCATCTCCTGGGTTCCGGATTCCAGGCGTGCCAGCTCGAACAGATCTGCCACCAGGCGGCTGAGTCGATCGGTCTGCCGGATCGCTCCCTCGAGATAGGTGCGCCTCTCTTCCGGGCTCAGCGACGACTGCTTCAGAGCCATGGTCTCCAGGAAGCCCCGCAGCGAGGTGAGTGGAGTCCTCAGGTCGTGCGATATGTTCGCCACCAGCTCTCGTCTCAACCGATCGGTCTTCTCGAGCTCCTCGAGCTGCGCCACCAGACGAGCGGCCATCGCGTCGAAAGTCCGCGAAAGGCGGTCGATCTCGTCCCTCTCCTTGCCGTCGCCTTCGACGAGAGGTCGATGCTCGCGGAAGCCACTGTCCCGGAATTCGCCCATCGCCCGCTCGAGGTGCCGAGCCCGCCGCGTGATCCAGGCGAAGACCAACAACCCGATCAGGAGGGCCACGAGGAGACCCATCGCGATCGCCACAGTGGCCAAGCGCAGAATGAAGCTTCCCTGCAGCATGGCGACCGCAGAATCCCATTGCTGTCCCGCGAGGACCACATAGAGGTAGCCATCCGGCCCCGAGGCGGCACCGATCGGTGCCGCGGAGAAGACCTTGGTCCCGGTCTCGTTGCGCGGATCGTCACCGAGGACGGGTAGGCGCGAATCCACCTCCAGGAACTGATGAACGGGACCCAGATCAACCCTTTCGCGGACTACGATTCCCTTGGGAGCCGAGTACGCCAGGATCTCACCCTGGGGGTCCAGCAGGTACACCTCGATGTTGGGGTTGATGACCATCAGCACATGGAAGATGTGCTCCAGCTCTTCCTCGCGGATCTCGCCATTCTCCATGGGTAGGGAGTCGGCCACCAGATGCTCGGCCAGATCCCGGTTCACCTTCTGGTGCACCTCGTTCAGGAAGTGACGCACCGAGGCAAGGCCCGCCACGAAGAACAGCCCACCCACCAGGACGAGAATGACCAGCAGGGAAGCAGCCAGGCGACCGTAAAGTGTCCGCATCATTCTCGGGACTCCCCTTCGGCCTCGGAGAAGCGATAGCCGATACCCCAGACGGTGAGGACATAGCGAGGCTGGGCCGGGTCTTTCTCGATCTTCGCCCGAAGTCGATTGATATGGGAGTTGACGGTGTGCTCGTAGCCTTCGTGCCCATAGCCCCAGACCTGATCCAGAAGCTGGGCGCGAGTGAAGACACGACCGGGGTAGCGCGCGAAATGGAGCAGGAGATCGAACTCCTTGGCCGTCAGCTGGACCCCTTCGCCCCGCACCTCGACGCTCCGCTTATCGGGCTCGATCGACAGGTCTCCCAGGCGGAGTGGGGCATTCTCGGCCAGCTCGTCCTGAGAAGCCAGGGCTTCCATTCTGCGAAACAGCGCCTTGACCCTGGCGACCAGCTCCAGGACGCTGAAGGGCTTGGTGAGGTAGTCGTCGGCGCCGAGCTCCAGGCCCAGGACCCTGTCGAACTCGGAAGTCCGAGCGGTGAGCATGAGAATCGGCGTGTAGTCCGCCCGGGAGCGCACCCGGCGACAGATCTCGAGGCCATCGATTCCGGGGAGCATGAGGTCGAGAATGATGAGGTCGTGCTCACCCTCCTGGGCCCGCTCCAGGCCGGCCTTGCCGTCCGCAACGGTCTCGACTTCGCACTCGATGTCCTTCAGATGGAGTGCGACCAGATGCGCGATGTCCTGGTCGTCTTCGACGATGAGCACACTCTTCCGCATGACTACCGGCAATGATAACCAGCAACCTTCACAGAAGTATCACGCCGCACCCGTCACTCATGAGTTGCGACTCCTCGAAATTCGTCGAACCTCTCAGCACGCCAGTCCTGGCGTCCTCGGAGATCCCCTTCTCGGCTTCTATACGCCTGAACCGACGTTCAGTTGAGCCTACTTCTCCCGAGGGATTTCAGCATGCCTCAGCGATTCATGGTTCGCTGGCCTCCTCATCTAGAATCCAGGTCCCGAGATACCGATCCGGCACGATGGCTTCTGACAGAGCGTGAAGAAGAGCAACCGCCAAGAGCAAACACCGTCTGTTCATCGGTTTCTCCAATTCAAAGGTAATGAGGTCATCGTCACCCTGTGCAAATGCCGGCCCAACGCCGTCACTTCGAGCCGTTCATACCTCGGCATGAATTGGGGTACTGAGCTGGCGCCTATAGAATGGCCTCAGGATCTCGGCCAGGCCGGCTGGAAACGGACCGACTCTTGATCGGCGAAACCCTCGGGCACTACAAGGTCATTGAGAAGCTCGGAGCGGGCGGCATGGGAGAGGTGTACCGAGCGCGCGATCTCACTCTAGGCCGCGATGTGGCACTCAAAGTGCTGCCACAGAACCTGTCCTCCGATTCGGAGCGCCTCGATCGTTTCGAGCGCGAGGCAAAGGTGGTCGCGGCCCTCAACCATCCGAATATCGTCACTCTCTTCTCCGTCGAGAAAGCCGATGGCGTCCCGTTTCTGACCATGGAGCTGGTGGAAGGTAAAGCACTGGACGAAGAGATCCCGGATAGTGGTCTGCCCATGGAACGGTTCGCGGCACTGGCTTCACAGCTCCTGCAGGGAGTGGCGGCAGCCCACAGACAAGGCATCGTCCACCGAGACCTCAAGCCCGGAAACATCATGCTCACCGAGGACAGCCGCCTCAAGATCCTGGACTTCGGCCTCGCCAAGCTGCGAAGCCTCGACGATGACTCCATCTCCGACTCTGAGCTACCGACGGCGCTGCTGACGGAAGATGGCCAAATCCTCGGTACCCCTGCCTACATGGCACCGGAGCAGGCCGAGGGCAAGGCGGTCGACGCACGAGCCGACGTCTTCGCCATCGGAGCAGTCCTCTACGAGATGCTGACCGGGTCGCGGCCGTTTCTCGGAGAATCAACGGCCTCCGTTCAGGCCGCGATCCTGACCGCTGAACCGACTCCGCCGCGCAAGCTGCGCCACGAGATACCGAAAGGCCTCGACGCTTTGGTATTGCGTTGCCTCGAGAAGAACCCCGAGGCTCGTTATGCAACGACCGGAGATCTCCTGTCAGCGCTCCAGTCCGAGACTGGAGCCTTCACTAAACAGGGTCTCCGAACCACAAGATCACGATCCAGACGCCGCCCTTGGCTATGGGCGATACCCCTGATCCTGCTCCTCGCTGTCGCAGCATGGCTGTGGGTTCGCAACTCGAGACTCGAGGAGGCTCGACAGGTGACACTGCCCGAGATCGAACGCCTACTCGACGAGGGGAGGTGGGTCGAAGGTTTCCTGCTAGCGCAGGAGACCAAGCGCTTGCTGCCTGAGGATCCAGCGTTGCAAGAGTTGATAGCGCGAGGGACCACGACGATTCGGTTGAGCTCAGAACCTACAGGTGCGGAGGTCTTCTACCGGGAATATGCAGACGAGTCGGCAGCATGGCAAGAGCTCGGTCTGACACCGATCGAGAAGGCAGCTGTACCGGCCGCCTCCGTCATGCTCTGGAAGGTAGAAAAAGAGGGCTACGAGACTCTCGAAGCGGGTAGCTCGCCAAGGGCAGCAGGCCTCGATTTCAAGCTCGTACCCGCAGGCGAATCCCCGCCGGACATGCTCCAGGTGTCAGCTGGGGAATTTCGGTTCCGCAACGAGGAGCCGGTGGCAGTCCCGGCCTTCTGGTTGGACAAGTACGAGGTAACCAACCGTCGGTTCAAAGAGTTCGTCGATGCTGGAGGCTACGAGGATCCTGCCTTCTGGAAGCACGAATTCGAGAACGGAGACGAGGCTCTCACTTGGCAGGAGGCCATGGCCCGGTTCGTCGACTCGACTGGACGACCCGGACCGGCCACCTGGTCACTCGGTACCTTCCCTGAGGGCCAGGACGACTTCCCCGTCGGTGGCGTGAGCTGGTTCGAGGCGGCAGCCTATGCCGAATTCGTCGGCAAGAGCCTACCGACCGCATACCACTGGCGTTCAGCAGCTCCTTGGACACCCTTTGGCGACATGCTGCTCCAGAGCAATTTCGGTGGCGACGGGCCCGTGGCGGTCGGGAGCCTTCGAGGCATCGGCCACTACGGCCACTACGACATGGCCGGCAATGTCAATGAATGGTGCTGGAATCGGGCTACGGATGGCCGCTATCTTCTTGGTGGATCATGGGCAGAGCCCAGCTACGCGTTCTCTCACAACTTCGCCCGCTCACCCTTCGAGCGAAAGCCCGACATGGGCTTTCGGTGTGCCAAGTATCCCACTCCACCGAGCACCGAGCTCACAGGCCCAGTGGGTGCCGAACGCCACGACTTCAGGGCAAACGAGCCTGTGTCCGACGAGGTCTTCGCCATTTATCGTGGCCTCTTCGAGTACGAGCAGTCGGCCCTGGACGCAAGGATCGAGTCGGTGGACGACTCCAGCCGATACTGGAGCCACGAGACTGTCAGCTTCACCGCCGCCGACGGCACGGACCGTGTCCTGGCCCACATCTTCCTGCCGCACGACGCTTCACCCCCATATCAGACCGTGGTCTACGTGCCTGGCTCTGGAGCCAACGCTGTCACCTCGATTGAGGCCATGCGATCGGATCCAGCCTTCTTCATACCGAGAAGTGGTAGGGCCCTCGTCTGGCCGGCATACCAAGGAACCCTGGAACGGGGTGGAGGCGGCAGTCGGCCTGGTGGCAGAAGTGCTCAGCGCGATCTCATGATCCACAAGGTCAACGATCTCCAGCGAACCCTCGATTATCTAGAGACCCGCGATGACATCGATAGCGACCACCTGGTCTACTTGGGCTTGAGCGCCGGCAGTGAGTACGGTCCGATCTACCTGGCAATCGAGCCGCGCTTCGCGGCCGCGGCACTGATAGCCGGCGGCTTCGACGATTTCCACATGCTGGAGGAGGCCGCTGAGATCAACCCCTGGAACTATGCACCGCGGGAGAAAACACCGACCCTGATGGTCAATGGGAGTAGCGACTACGGCTTGCCGGTCGAGACCGCACAGAAGCCTATGTTCGACTTGCTCGGCGTGCCTCCAGAATCCAAGAAGCACGTGCTACTCGAAGGTGGTCACCTGCCCTATGATCTCAACGCCGTGATGCGCGAGATCCTCGATTGGTACGACCTCTACCAGGGGCCGATTCGACGATGACATCGTTTTCGATGACTGGCCGAAACCTCCAGGTAAGCACCCTCGTGCTTCTCGGTGTCGTAGGCCAAGGGCTCTGGGCACAGAGCGAGCCTGTAGAGTCTTCATCGAGGCCACGAGCTCGAGCTCTCGGGCTGGAGGTCGGTGTCCTCGCACCTGGCCCAGTCAACGCGATCACCGATGTGCCGGGAGTGCGCGTTGGCCACTTCACGCTGCAGAGGGGCACGAGATTCAATACGGGTATCACCGCGGTCCTGCCCCACGGGGGGAACCTCTTCCACGAGAAGGTGCCGGCGGCCATCGTCGTCGGCAATGGCTTTGGCAAGCTCCTCGGTAGCTCACAAGTCAACGAGCTCGGTGAGCTCGAGACTCCGATCCTCCTCACGGGGACTCTGAATGTCCCGAGGGTCGCGGACGGTCTGATCAGCTACATGCTCGCCTTGCCCGGCATGGAGGAAGTCCGCTCCATCAATCCTGTCGTGGGCGAAACCAACGATAGTTTCCTGAGCGACGTCAGGGCCAGGCCGTTGGGCGAGGTCGAGGTGCGCGAGGTCGTCGACGCGGCCATCGGGGGACCGGTACCTATGGGCTCGGTGGGAGCGGGAATCGGAACCGTCTGCTTCGGATTCAAGGGTGGAATCGGCTCGGCATCCCGCCGTCTCGACGCGGCGAGCGGTGGGTGGACCGTCGGCGTGCTGGTCCAGACCAACTTCGGCGGCCCGTTGCGGATGAGCGGCCTCCCCTCCCGGATCGACGGCACCCCTCTCGGGGCGTTTCTCGAAGAGCAGGTCGCCGAGCAGCGCGACCCGAGCAATCCGGACGGATCACTGATGATCATCGTGGCGACAGACGCGCCGCTCGACTCTCGAAACCTCCGTCGCCTGGCGGCTCGCAGCCTGTACGGTATGGCGAGAACCGGAGGCTACGGCAGCAACGGCAGTGGCGACTACGCCATCGCTTTCTCGACGAACGAGGGTTCCCGGATTCGCCGAGGCTCGCAGCAGCCTGTTGTCGAGAGGCCCGTTCTCGACAACAGCGCGATGTCTCCGCTCTTTCTGGCCGCGGCCGAAGCGACGGAAGAGGCCATCGTGGACAGCCTCTTCACCGCCACGACCATCGAGGGCTTCCGAGGGGTCGCCCCGGCACTGCCGGTCGACAAAGTCCTAGAGCTGGCAGGCCTTCCCGTTGACGAGAGCACCGACTGAGCCAACCCACCTTCTCAATCCTGATTTGGAAGCCAGACTTCGTGGACGTGGACCCATTCCACGCCGTTGGGCGTGTTCTCACTTCGCCGGAAGAGGGCGGTGCTGAGTCGGCCGCGGGCCTCGCCTTCGATCTCCTGCCATTCTTCATAGAGCACCAAAATCTGATCACCGACCTGATGCCGGACCTGGAGGTTTTCGATCCAGATCCTGCCCGGAAGGGTCATCTCGCTCCAAATCCCGTGGGCTGCCCGCAGTCGCTCGACAAGCTCTTCGCGCTCGGCCAGCTCTCCATTGGGGCTGATGATGACGAAGTCCTCTCCCATGACGGAGCTGAATCGACGGAACTCCTCCTCGCTCGGCGCCAGAGTGGCATTGAACCAATCCTGGAAGAACTGGTGCAGCTCCACCACCTCGTCACTCAAACGTTGCTCCATGATCTCTCCTCCTGAAACCAGGGCGGGCTGTGCGCTCACCACCGGAGGCAGAATCGCCCCGGCGCCTGGAAACAGCGCCAGTCCGACTGACAGCCCAAGGGTCATTGGGATTCTATTCATGATAGGCCTGAGTCTCCCGCATGGGAGAGACGTTTCTGAGTAGGACTCCACGTGGCGGCGTCTGGGGTTCGGCAGGGGAGACTCCAGGGGGTTCTTGCAGCGGAAGGGAGGAAAGCCCCCTGGGGTCTCCCCTGTCGATCCCCTGAATAGTCGAGAAGGCGCCGGGAGGTTCCCAGCGCCTTCTCGAGATCACCTTTGGGCTCGAGCCCGAGGGTCTGGTGCTACCGACCCTCGTTCTTGAGGATCTTTTGCCACTTGTTGCCCATCTTCTTGAAGATGTTGTCGATCTGCTTGTCGACCTTCTCCGGCTTCGCCTTGAGCGTCACAGTTCCGGTACCTCTCCAGATCAGCTGCTTGTCGCCTGGTTCGTAGGCATCGAGGATCAAGGTGCCATCCGTGTAGGTCGTGGCTCGCGTCGTCGTAGTGCCCATGCCGCCGTAGTAGCCACCGTAGCCACCATATCCGTACCGGCCATAGCCACCCCAGCCCGGGCCCCAGCCGCCGTAGCCCCAGTTGTCGGTCGTGAAGACGGTGTTGTCCTTGGTGGTGACGTGGAAGGTCACATACATGTCACCACCGGAGTCGACCTCCTTCAAACCGCCGGAGGTCAAGTTGGCGATCATCTTGTCCTTGATGCGCTGGTCCGCCAAACCGTTGCCGGTGTTCGAATCGGGCGTGTCTACGTAGGTAAAAGTCTTGATCTGCTCGAAATCGAAGTCGCGAGCGTAGTCGATCGTGATCTTCTGAGCGATCGAGGGTGCTGCGACGATCGCCAATGCGATCATCAGAATCATCATCTTCTTCATATACCTTCTCCTTTCGTTGCGGGATCGAACGACTTTGCCCATTCACTCTAACCTCCTGTCCTTACGAAATCCAGGCCTTTTGGGTTTCGTCCAGCGCCTCGACTCCCGCGCCCGGACCGGCCTATGCTTGACCTGCCGAGGTCGAGAGGGGGAAACTGGAGCCGACAGACAGCCTAGGGGTGGCCACTCGGCCTGAGATGAAACCCTCGAACCTGATCCGGATCATACCGGCGTAGGGAACGGCGACACCGACCCCACAACAGTTTCGAATGGATCTCGAGCTCGATCCGAGTCGGTCGATCCCCGGGGAGACCGACCATGCGCTCGAATAGCATCAGATACACGATTTGGCTCGTCCTCGTGGCGATGCTCTTGCCTGTGAACTCGGTCGCCGCAGCGGCTCAGGAGTCCACCGAGACGGACGGCGAGCCGAGCGAGGAGCCCGAATCACCGCCAGCCGTCGAAGAGACGATCACGGTCATCGGAATTCGGGCTGGTGAAGAGGTGCCTGTCACCAAGACGAACCTCGATCGCGCGCAGATCGACACCCTCAGCTACGGTCAGGACGTACCCCAGCTTCTGCAGTACACCCCGGCGATGACGTGGTACTCGGATTCAGGAGTCGGATCCAACTACTCCTACTTCAGCATGCGCGGCATCCAGCAGACCCGCATCAACATGACCTTCGACGGCGCCCCTCTCAACGACCCGGCAGAGCACGCGGTCTACTTCAATAATTTCCACGACTTCACGAACACGGTCGACAGCATCCAGATCCAACGTGGCGTCGGCACCTCCTCGGTCGGCTCGCCCTCCTACGGAGGATCGGTCAATTTCGCCAGCTCCCCGCCCGCTCAGGATCGGAGCGGCGACCTTCGCCTCGCCCTCGGCTCGTACGACACGAAGAGAGCCTCCTTCGGTTACGAGTCCGGCGTCTTCGAGAACGGGTTCTCCGTCGGCGGCCGATTCTCCTACGCCGACACCGACGGGTATCGAGACAATTCGGGAACCAAGCACCAGACGGGCTTTCTCGACGCGGCATGGCAAGGCCAGCGATCCTCGCTGAAACTGGTCTCGTTCTTCGGTGAGGTGGAGACTCAGCTGGCGTGGTTGGCGGTCGAGCCGGAGATTCTACAAGTCGATAGGACGTTCAATCCCCTCGATGAAGAGGAGCGCGACAACTTCCGCCAGAACTTCGCTCAGCTCAAGTACACCCGCGCGCTGCGCAACGACACTCTGCTGACAGCTTCCCTCTACTACAACGGGGCGGATGGCTGGTTCCGCCTGTGGGACGTTCCCGCGGTGAAGGCCAACCTGCTCCAGTACGGCATCGATCAGGCGTTTGTTGGCAGTATGGTTACGGCCAGCAAGAGCTTCGACCGTCT
>JARFQS010000313.1 GCA_029287645.1 Thermoanaerobaculia bacterium
GCGGCGCGTAGCGCTTCGCCGGGAGGCGCTCTGCGAGGCCGTGCGGGCGGTGCAGTGGTCACTGAGGGAGTTCCTGCTGGAACAGTACACCTGACCGATTGATTTGATGGGGGATGTGGTATTGTGACTTCTCGAACACCACGGACAGGGAGGAGAACATGCTACTCGAGATGATGCTGACGGTATCGCTGCTGGGCTGTGGTCCGGAAGAGCCGGAGCCTGAGAAGGAAAAGCTGCCGCCAGGTCCGAGCCTGGTGACACCCTCTCCCACCACGACCGAGCCCTACGAAATCGTGCTGGTCAAGAAGGTGTCGTGGTCGGCAGATGGAAGCCTGGCCCACTACTGGCTGCAGCATCAGAAAAGGAAGCGGGATGAGCAGAAGGGCTGGGTCATCATCTGGTAGTTCGTGGATGTGAGCACGGGCAAGACGGTGGCCTCCTACCAGCATGAGCAGAAGGGCTTCGTGTGCCCGACCCTGAAGCCCATCTGGGACAAGTCGCGGCCCAGGGCCTGGGGTGAGGAGTTCCTCAAGAAACACGGATTCGTGAAGGGCACCAAACGGGTCTAGCCCCCCGAGAGCAAGGCGCGTTTGAAGCTGAAGGGACGGCGGGGGGACGTGGGCCTGGTCGCGGCCTGGCCCACCCGCAAGCGGTTCGACTGGGTATGGAAGGAGTGGAAGAAGTACACCAAGGAGGGCCAGAAGCTCAACGCCGAGCTGCAGCTCTTTCTGGAGGGTAGTCTGCTGGTCGGGAAAGTGCCGGTTTCTCCTCGCAAACTATGCCTTAACTGCTTGACAAAACAGGGATTTATTGAGACAATACAGCATGTCGAAGGTGACCGAAATCCGCGACCCGAAAACTCTCAAGGAGGTCGCCTCTCACCTTGAAAAGACCGTCATCCGGCAAACCAAAGAAATCACCAAGCTTCGATTGGAGAACGCCCGTCTACGGGGCCAGGATGTGAGCCCTCAGACAGAGCTCACCCTCCTGAAAGAGCAGCTTGAGGCGATGAGACGCTCCATGTTTGCCGCCTCCTCGGAACGGCGCCCGATAAACGACGGCAACAGTGATCAGGATAAGGACGAGAAGAAGCCCAAGACAGGTCACGGCCCACGATCCCAACCGAACCTCCCGATCGAAAAGGTCGTGCACACCCTCGACGAGGATGAGCGCACGTGCTCCTTCTGCGGAGGGGAGCTCAGGGAGATGGGTGAGCAGTACGAGGAGTCCGAGGAGATCACCGCCATTTCCCTCGAGTACAAGATCCTCCACCACTGTCGGCAGAAGTACCGCTGCGCCTGCAACGCCCAGGTGGTCACCGCTCCAGGTCCAGTCAAGCTCATGGCGGGCGGTCGATACTCCATCGACTTTGCCGTCCAGGTGGCCGAGCACAAGTACCTCGATCACCTGCCGCTCGAGCGCCAGGTGCGTGCCATGGCTCGAGCCGGCCTGGTCATTGACAGTCAGACCTTGTGGGATCAGATCGACAAGCTGGCGAGCCATCTCCTGCCGACCTACGAGGCACTCTGCAAAGAAGCTCTCAAAGCCGGGGTCATCTACGCAGATGAAACACGCTGGCAGATGATGACGAAGAACAAGACCTGCCGATGGTGGGCCTGGTGCGTGGCATCCGACACGGTCGCTACCTATCGGATCTTCTCGAACCGCTCGCAGGACGCAGCCGAGAGGATGCTCGGCAAGTACGAACGAGTCGTGATGACCGATGGATACGCGACCTACGATGCGTTGGTGAAGAACCACAAGGCCAAACTCACCGTCGCCCACTGCTGGGCGCATGTGCGCAGGAAATTCATCGATGCGGAGGATGCGTACCCCGAACTGAGCGAACCAGCGATCGCGATGATCAAGGACCTGTACAAGATCGAAAAGAAGCTCCCACGCATCACACCAAACACGCCGGAGGATGAACGCGGGGAACGGCTCGAGCTGCGGCACCGGATTCGACAACAGGAGTCCCGACCGAAGATCGATGAGATCCGGGAGTGGGCATACGAAAACCTGCCCAACATTCTGCCCGAAAGCAAAATGGGCAAGGCCTTGAGCTACATGCTGAAGCTCTGGCCGGGCCTGACGCTATTCCTCGAAAACCCCGCGGTCCCGCTGGATAACAACGCCGCCGAAAGGGCTCTCCGTGGTGTGGTGGTCGGCCGCAAGAACCACTACGGGTCGCGGTCGAAACGGGGCACTGAGGTCGCTGCTCTCCTCTACACGATGATGGAGACCGCGAAGCTCAGCGGGATCGATCCGAGAACCTACCTCCGCGAGGCTGCCACCAGAGCGATCAAGAATCCCGGCACCATCACCCTGCCAAGCGACCTGACCTGATCTGCCTGGACTCAGATTCTCCGGTACCTCGACCTGTGCCTGGCGTCAATGTGGGGTCCGGCGAGGATGTACGCCAGGCACGTTATAGCGGTATTGTGATACTAAAAAGGTGCCAAAAAAGGTGCCAGGCACGTTATAGCGGTATTGTGATACGATCCCTCCCAGGTTGATTGCATGCCGAGGCCAGACCGGATCTTTGTGGAGGGTGGGTTGTACCACGTGTACAACCGACTCGGCCGTGGCGAGCAGTTTTTCAAGGACGATGCGGAAGCAGAAAGGTTCGTTGCCCTTCTCCGGGAGGTGGCGCACCGAGATGGCCTGACCGTTTACGCTTGGTGCCTGCTATCGAACCACTACCACCTTGCGGTCCGAACCGGAGCGGTTTCGCTGGACCGACCGATGCGCAGTCTTCAGCAGCGGGTCACACGGGGGGTCAACGCACGCCATCAGGTGTATGGTCCACTGTGGCAGGGGCGCTATCGCGCGAAAATGGTCAAAGATCAGCGATACCTTGACCAACTGCTGATCTACATCCACCTCAATCCGGTTCACGCAGGTTTGGTCAGTGACCCCGCTCAATACCCGTGGAGCGGCCACCGGGAGCTGCTTGGAAAGATCAAGACCCCGATCGTTGATGTCGACGAGGTGCTGAGAGTGTTCGGCACGACTCGCAGGACGGCCCGGGCGGCCTACGTTCGGCGCCTGAAAGGCTCACTCGAGGAGACATGGATAGGTGAGGAAGCCGGACGTCTTCCCTGGTGGAGGCTGGGACGACCTCCGAAAGGTGAAGACGAAGATCCGGAGGCCGCAATCAGAGAAAGACGGGCACGCGAGGAGATGGGCCCGGAGTGGCGGCCCTCGTTCGATGCCGGCGAGTTCATCGCTCGCGGCGCCGAGTTCCTCGGAGTCAGCGTCGATGAACTGAGGGTACGCGGGCGAGCTCGACATGTCGTCGAAGCGCGAGAAATGCTGATGCTATTGGGGGTCGAACGCTATGGTCTCAAGGTGAATGCGCTTGCGCGCGAGCTGCGGAAGACGCCTGACGGAATGTCGCAGACGCTGGCCCGCGCTGTTCGGCGGCGCGCCGGCGAAGATGAGTTTCTTCGCAGGATCAATGAGCTGGACCGCCAGATAAGGGAAGGGGAAGGTGGGTGGGATTGACTTGTACCGTAATAGCGTGCCTGGCACCTTTTTTTGACCTTCATCTCGCCGCCGCACGAGGGGCACACCAACGGATCGACCTCGTAGATCCATTTGATTAACTGGGCCCAGCTTCGCCTTCGAGCCTCGATGCGTGGGCTACTCGATCACAAAGCTCTGCAGCTCGACCGGGATGGGATCGAGCCCGAAGAACACACCGTCGAAGTGTGCGCTCAGGGGCTGTGCTGCCGATGTCTTCGAAAC
>JARFQS010000367.1 GCA_029287645.1 Thermoanaerobaculia bacterium
TTCTTGAGCGAGCCTGTCTCCAGCAGCGGCAAGCCCATTCGATACGGCCCGTATCCCGAGATCACGGTGCCGGCCGTCGTGGTGGGTTACGGCCTCGGTCTCCTGATCGCGCTGTCGATCGGTTACGCGGCACTGATTCTCGGCTTTTCCATCGAGGGCTCCGAGCTCGCCGCCATCTTGGGCTTCGGCATCCTGCGGGGCCTGTTGCGGCGCACCTCGATCATCGAGAACAACATCAACCAGACCATCGCCAGCGCCGTCAACAGCGCTTCGGCCGGCATGATGTTCTCAGTGCCCGCCATCTTCATCCTGGGCTATACCGATTTCAACATCCCACTCATGGTCATTGCCTGTATCGCCGGCGGTGTCCTCGGGGTGGCCTTCATCATTCCGCTGCGCAAGCAGATGATCGACTACAACCGCCTGGCCTATCCGGGTGGGATCGCGGTGGCGACAATCCTCAAGTCGCCGGGTGCTGGTGTTCACAAGGCCTTGCTCCTGGTCGGAGGAGCCGCAATCAGCGCTCTGGTCCACCTGACGAGCCAGATCACAGGCATCGAGAACCTGGCTCTGGGCGACATGCTGGGCATGCCGGACTACATGAACGGTGTCTGGTACGTCTCACTACTGACGATCGGTGCGGCCTACCTGGCAGGCAAAGGTGGCGTGTTCTTCGTCGTCGGAGGCTACGTCTGCTACTGGATGCTGGCCCCCGTGCTGGCGGCCAGCGGGCTGTTGCCCTCAGCTACCCAACTCGCCGAGATGGGAACCTCGATGCCCGGCTACCTGAGGGTCTCTCTCTTCCGGCCGATCGGCATCGGCATGCTCATCGGCGGCGCCCTGACCGGGATCGCGCTGGCGCTACCGCTCGTGGTGAGCGCCATCCGCAGCATGCAGACCGCGGCCAAGATGAAGACCGAGGCCTCACAGGACGAGATGCCGATTCGGCTCCTCTATGCAGCTGTCGTCGGTGCTTTCATCGTGCTGCTGGTCACCGCGATCCTCTCGACTCCGGAGATCACCGTGATGCGAGCCGCCGTCATGGCGTTGCTCGGCACGCTTTGGATTTGGATGGCCGGGGTCGTGCTCTCCGAGTGCATCGGTCGCACCAACTGGTCGCCGCTCTCCGGCATGACCCTGATCGGCATCACCATCCTGATCATCGTGGCCAGCGGCATGAGCGACGAGGCGACGATCGTCTCCTCGATCATCGTCGGCGCGGCCATGTGCGTGGCCATGTCCCAGGCGACCGACCTGATGCTGGATCTCAAAACCGGCTATCTGATCGGCGGCATCCCGCGCAAACAGCAGATCGCTCAGTTCATGGGCACCTGGCTCGGGCCGCTCGTGATCATGGCTCTCATACTGATCCTGCACCGCGCCTACGGCCTGGGAAGCGAGCGACTGCCGGCGCCCCAGGGTCAGGCGCTGGCGAGCATGATCAACGGGATCCTGGGCGGTGACGTGCCGACCCAGAAGTACATTGCGGGAGCCGGCATCGGCGCCATCCTGAGCGCCAGTGGAATCGGCGGGCTGGGAATCCTCGTCGGTCTCGGCTTCTACCTGCCGTTCAACATCGTGCTGACCTACACGATCGGCACGTTGGCGCGGGTCTTCACCGACTGGCGACCGGGGAGGCGCTTCAGTGAAGAGGTCGGCGTGCCTGTGGCGGCTGGCCTGATTGTCGGTGAGGCCCTGATCGGGGTCGGGGTCGCCCTCTATCGAATCTTCGGCGCCGCCACGGGTGGCGGCTAGCGACGTGAGGCTCGAGACTTGAAGATCTTAGGCTATCTGTTCATCACCATCAGCTTCCTGATGGCCTCCTACTATTCGGTCATCGACGTCGAAGTCGTGCCCTGGGCGAAGGTGATCCCAGCTCTGGTGCTGGGTGTGATCGGCGTCGTGGCGGTGCAGATCAGCGGTCGCGGACATCGCAGATCGGCCGACAAGGTGCGCTCCAACATGGGGAAGCTCGAGGAGAGCCTGACCGCCATCGTTGCCAACGCCGAGAGACTGGATGCGGAGAAGGAATCCATCGACCCCTACGAGATCCGGCATCGCATCGACGAGCTCTTTATGGCGGATCTCGACACCTTCGTCGAGAATCGAGAGACGATCGGCGACGTCTATGGCCTGCAAGCCTACGCCGACGTGATGACCCACTTCGCCACCGGCGAGCGCTACCTCAACCGCTGCTGGTCGGCCTCGACCGACGGGTACATCGAAGTCATCCACAATTACCTCAGCCGCGCCACAGGTCAGTTCGAGCAGGCCCTCGAGCTTCTTCAGAGCCACACCGGAACCGCGCAGCCCTCTTGAGGGTCGAGGCGTCCGGTCGTACCTCCCGGCCGATCCATGGGGCTTGAGGTGGAGGCATCCGGCTCTCCGCCGGGCGTTCTTTGAGGGCTTGGGGATTGAGCCGGCCACACTGGGTCACGGCCGGTTCTTGGGGGCGTCTCGGGAATGTCACCCGTGCTCAACGACAGAGCGCAAGTGCTTCCGGATCCAGGCCGCGAACTCCGACTCCGTTAGATCCGAGGCCGCCAGATCCAGCATGACGCGAACCACCTGCGGTTCCGGAGCGTCGAGGTCGAAGCCATTGAGTCCAAGAAAGACATAGACCGCCATGAATGCGATCCTCTTGTTCCCATCGACGAAGCCGTGATTCCGAACCAAACCATAGCCGTAGGCAGCGGCAAGGTCTGCTAGATCAATCTCTCCTTCATACGACCACTTGAGGCGGGGCCTCTCGAGAGCGGACGCTATCAGCCCCTCGTCACGTACCCCGAACCGACCCCCGTGCTCGTGAAGCAGATTCGTGTGGATGACGCCGACGAAGCCCCGTGACAGCCAGCGCGGTTCCCTCACCTCACCGATCCGTCACTTTGACAGCTCGTGCAGGGCATTCCGATACTTCCTGGCACCCCGCTCATACACCTCCATGGCCTTCGCAAAATCGGGCTCCAGGGGTGTGATAAGAATTCCTTCGGAAGTCTCGATCACGTTGAGGGTATCTCCCGCCTTGATGTGAAACCGGTCGGCGGTCTCCTTGGGTAGCGTGGCTCCAACCGAGCCCCCCATTCTTCTCGCTGTCACCTGCTTGACCACGATTCGACTCCCTTCGCCTTAATTATAGCACTAGAGTGCTACTTGCTTCCAAAGCCCACGCCCGGGCCTGTCCGAAGCTCCCAAAGACGACTCCAAAACCCACCCTTGATCCGCTTGCCATTGGAATCAAAGATTCGGGCACCGAGTTCCAGCGTGGCCCCGTCGCAAGGAACACCCAGATAGAACCCGTAATCACATCCTCCGGTCAAAGGAAGGTACAAGAGGGCAGCACCTTTTCCCATGCCTTGGCGCTCAGCGTCGGATATCACCTGCGGATCTACTCGAGTCAATAGAATTGAAAGCCTCTCTTCGAGATTCATATCTCCCGCACTCCTTTCGACGGAGAGTCTTACTGTCAGCTTCTCAGAGCACAACCTCTCAACAACACGGGCCGTACCGTCCTCCTCACACTGCACCGACAGGCCGAGGATGTCCGCTAGAATGCGTGGATGAATTACGACCTACAGGCTCTGATGGAAAGGTGGGACGGCCTCGGCGTCGTCCATCGATACGACCAACCGACCCGCACATGGGTCTTCATCTGCATGCACGACAACACCCTCGGTCCCTGCACCGGAGGCACCCGAATGAAGGTCTACTCGAAGCCGGGAGAGGGGCTTCTGGACGGCATGCGACTGGCGGAAGGGATGACCAACAAGTGGGCCGCCATCGATGTGGCGGCCGGGGGAGGCAAGGCTGTCCTCGCAGTCGAGAGGCCTCTGGAAGGAGAAGGGCGCAGGGGACTCCTGCTGCGCTATGGTCGTTTGATCCAGTCCCTCGGAGGAGGCTTCCACACCGGCGAGGACCTCGGCATCTCGACCGAAGACATGAAGGTCGTCGCCGAGGAAGCCGACTATGTCCATGGCTTTCACCCCGAGGACGGCTCCAAGATCGATCCGAGTCCCTTTACGGCCCGCGCAGTCTTCGCCGGCATCCGAAGTGCCGTGGCTCGAGCTCTGGAAGGCGAGACTCTGAGCGGCAAGAAAGTCCTGATCCAGGGTGTGGGAAGTGTGGGTGCAAATCTCGGCATGTTCCTCAAGGAGGCCGGAGCGCAGCTACTGGTCAGCGACATCGACGAGGTCCGCTGTCAGCGGGTGGCCGATCAACTCGAGGCGACCCTGGTTCCCGAAAACGAGGTCTACTCCACGCCCTGCGACGTCTACGCACCCTGCGCGGTGGGAGCGACTCTGAACCCCGAGACCGTTCCTCGGCTCCAGTGTCGGATCGTCGCCGGTTCAGCCAATAATCAACTCGCCGAACCCGGCGATGCCGCCCGGCTGATGGAGCGGGGCATCCTTTACGTGCCCGACTACATCATCAATGCCGGAGGGGCACTCGCGTTCTCGCTCCTCGATCAGGGCATCGGCGATCGAGAGTTGCTGCTCGAGAAGATGGATGCAATCGGAGACTCCGTTACCCAGATACTGCAAGAGGCCGCCTCGCAGGGCGAATCTCCCGTCGTTGCCGCTCAGCACCGCGTCGACCGCGCCCTGGCCAAGTCCCGCGATTAGACCCGACCCAACCACCGCTCGGTGCTGTTCACGAGGGCAGTCCTCCGATCATCGTTGTATATATTGGGCTAAGCTCCCAGGCCCCTACGCCCCGTTGCCTCAGGGCCCCACTGCCTCAAAGGCCGGTCGGAGACACGACGAGCGGCTCAACCCCCGCCGTCCCAGACTTCCGTGTCGGGGTAGAAGCCGTACCAGCCGAACCAGAAGGCGACGTGCCCCGGCAGGCGTTGCAAGCGCACAGACTCGTTCTCGGACGAGATCAGGGCGTCTTCGGTGAGATTCCAGACGAGATCTCGGTCGTCCACGAGCTCGTCTGCTTCACTCCACCGGAATCTCCGGTCACCCCTCTCGTAGGCCCGGATCGAGCCGCTCCTGGAGTCCGCCACCAGTACGATCGGCGAGGCTCCAACGGAATCGTTGACCACGCCAGCCGCGAGAGCGGCTTCCACGACGAAGGCCTTGGGGCTGCCCTCGATTCGCAGGACGTAGACCTCTTCGTTGCGCTGCAGCCGAGGGTCCTTCTTCCACACCGGAAAGGAGACTCCCGACCTCGCTTCGTCGGCAGACCCGGGTTGGTAGTCGAATGGGTAGTAGAAAGCGAGGGGTTCCAAGTCCAGCACGGTAGTTGTCGGATGGCGCCATCGCCACTCGCCCCAGGTGGTGAGAGTCAGGGGCAGGACTTCGAGGCCGACGGGATCTTCTGCCAGCTTGCCGACAACCGGCTCGCCGGTCAGGTTGCTCCACAGGGACTCTGTGTCGTGGTCGAACATGAGCTTGTTGCTGCGATAGAGCAGGCCCGAGGTACCGAAGACCCTCTGCTTTCCGTCCGCTGCTCGCGAGTGAAACAGAATCCCCGACCGACACAGAGTGCAGTAGGACAGCGCCACGGGCTCCCCGCCGATCTCGTCGTTGAGTAGCTCGTGCCAGTCCATGATTCGCAGTGGATAGGCCCGATACTCGCCGTTCACCGCAGCCCCGAAGACGAGCTCGCCGTCACCGAGATACTCCGCATCGAGGGCAGGGATCGTGTCGGGATTCATGAGCGTCGGGATCTCGTCGACCCTGACTCCGCCCCAAACCACTTCGGTCAATCGAACCCTTGCCGGCACTCCTTCGTAGAGGATCTCCGTATACCGGGGATCGATGCGCGACAGCAGCTCCGCCTTGAACTGGGCATAGCCGGACCGGGGCTCGATCTCCGGGTGCGCTCCGACCCATTCCACCCAGTCGAAGTACCGCGTCCCGAGTTCGGCTCCCGTAAGGGCCTCGAGCACCTCGAGAGCCTCCGCACGTTGCTCCCGAGGGATGAAGAACAGGCTGTCCACCAGGCCGGGAACGAGCGAGGTGTCGCCCGCCTCGATCAGAGCCTTCTGGGCCTTCTTGCGCTGCTTCTTCTTCTCGGACTGGAGTTGCTGGATCGTGTCATAGCCCACGCCCTTTCCCTGCTCGGCGATAGCCGGCACGGGCGGCGCCAGCAAAAGGGCCACGCCCATGAGAGCGGAGCAGCACTTCATGCAGAGAGTCGTCGAACCAACCATTGGGACTCGCATCTTCACCAACCTCTAGAACCAGGGGCGCGTCGGCTCCTCGACAACCTCCAGCAGCTCCACGAAATCGATCTTCCAGTCATCTCCCTGCTCCACCCAATCGATCCGGAACCGGTAGGCCTCCCGGCCCGTGATGTCCCTCGCCGAGGTCACGAAATCCGCGATCAGGAAGGAGGAGGCCCGTCGATGCTCCTCGAGGACCGTCAACTCCTTTTCCCGAATCCGCATGGCGATCGCCTGACTGAAGGACCGGTACTGGTGAACTCCGGCCGCCAGCCGCTGCCGATCCCGGGTATGGAAGTCGAAATCCTCGGCTCGAAACTCGAAGCTGTCGGCGAACATCTCGCTGATGTTGCGCGCCTTGGCCAGCGCGATGAGATCACTTTCCCCCGGTGCCTTCGAGACGAGCTTCTGAATCCTCTTGATGTTCTTGTTGATTCTCCGCTCGGGGCTCACCCACCAGCGCACCGCGAGCCAGCCACCGACCAGCAGCACAGCCAGGCAGATCAGTGCCTGTAGTCGCTTGCCGCTCACGACAGGACCCTCTGCTGTCCGACCTTCAGAGTCTCGTCCTCCACTCCAAGATCAACCGGCCACGCCGCCGTTCTCGATCAGTTCCTCGATCTGGTCCTCCAATACCGTCAAGGGGACCGGCCCGTTCATGAGAATGACCTCGTGGAACTCTCGGATATCGAAGTCCTCCCCGAGCTCTTCCTCGGCCCGCTCGCGCAGCTCGCGGATCTTGATCTCACCCATCTTGTAGGCCAGCGCCTGTCCCGGCCAGGAGATATAGCGATCCGTCTCCGTGGTGATCTCGTGCAGCGACAAGGCCGTGTTCTCGGCCAGGAAATCCAGTCCCTGTTGTCGACTCCAGCCGAGATAGTGCATTCCCGTATCGACAACCAGGCGGGCGGCTCGCCACATCTCGTAGGTAAGGCGACCGAAGTGCTCGTAGGGCGTGGTGTAGATGCCCGCTTCGACACCGAGCTTCTCGCAGTACAGACCCCAACCTTCGCCGTAGGCGTTGATTCCGGAGAATCGGCGGAAGTCGGGCAGATCCTCCAGCTCCTGTCGTAGGGCGTTCTGTAGGTGGTGTCCGGGGACAGCCTCGTGCAGGGTGAGAGCGGGTAGGGCCCAGAGTGGTCGACTTTCCAACGCATAGGTATTGACCCAGTAGTAGCCCGGCTGCGTGCTGCCGAGAGGTGCTCCCACGTACCGACCCGCTGTGTACTTCGGCGCAATGTGATCCGGCACCGGTGCCACTCCGTAGGGAAGCCGCGGTAGCGTCTTGAAGTAGGTCGGCAGCTTGCCGTCCATTTTCTTGGCGATGAACGAGGCTTCCTTCAACAGCTCCTCCGGCGTGTCCACGAAGAACTGCGGATCGGTCCGAAGGAAATCGAGAAACTCGGCAAACGAGCCCTCGAACCCGACCTCCTCGATGATCGCCTCCATCTCGGAACGGATACGAGCCACTTCTGCTAGGCCGATGTCGTGGACCTCTTGCGGCGTCACGTCGAGGGTCGTGTGGTGACGCACCAGGTACTCGTAGTACTCGGTGCCGTTGGGAAGCTCCGAGGCACCGATGATCGGGCTGGCGCTGGGAATGTACTCGTCGAGGATGAAGCGGTACCAGGCCCTGTAGGCCGGGATCACGTTGTCGCGAATCGCCTCCATCCCCGCTTGGCGCAGGCGCTCATGCTCGGCCTCGGGCACCGCGTTGGAGAAACTCTCGAACGGCTTCCAGAAAACGCTGGTCGAGACATCGTCGACCAGATGGGGTTCGATCGTGCTCTCGTAGCCCTCCATCACGATGCGTGGCAGCACATAACCTGTCGCAATGCCCTCGCGCATGATCTCGATGTGCTGCTCGGCGTAGAGCGGAAAGGCACGCAATCGAGCGATGTAGTTCTCGTAGTCCTGCTTCGTGCGAAGGGGCACCCGCTCGGGAAGTCGGGCGAATCCGGTATGGAACCCCGACTCTGCGGTGATGGGAATCAGATACTCCTTGAACCCGAAACCGGTGAGCCGGTCACTCAGCCGCCGTTCGAACATGTCGTAGTTGATCCTGTCCACGGCCTCGAGTCCATCTCTGTCGATGGCGTGCAACCGATCGAGCACTCCCTGGTAGTACTCGGCTTGCCGCTCCAGGTCTTCGATGGTGAACGACGGCAGTCGATCGTTGTAGTCGTGGATGCCCACGGCCGTGGCCCACAGTGGGTTCTCCTTCATCTGGAACTGCCATGCTTCCTCGAAGAGGGCGTGTAGCTCGTCGCCCGTGCTCTCCGCCGGCGGTGCTGCGCAAGCCGCGACGATGGTGCAGATCAGACCCGCGAATAGAAGCTGTTTCATTGGACTCCCCCCTCGAGAGTGACGGCCCGATCGGGCCAGTGAACGCTCTGCAGACTCGAGGATCCTACAACAGGGCAGCCGGCAAGCTGACGCTATACTCCGAGCCGCGAGAACCTGAGACGAACTTGGAAGAGGCGAGCTCATGATCTACGACAACATCCTGCAAGTCGTCGGCGACACGCCGGTCGTCAAGCTGCACCGAATCGGCGCGGACTGCCCCGCCGAGCTCTATGCAAAATGTGAGTTCCTGAATCCCGGAGGCTCCGTCAAGGATCGCATCGCGGTCCGTATGGTCGAAGGACTGGAGACAGCCGGTAAGGTACGGGCCGGTACCACGCTCATCGAGCCCACGAGTGGCAACACCGGCACCGGTCTCGCCATGACGGCGGCAGTCAAAGGCTATCCGCTGATCATCACGATGCCCGAGAAGATGAGTCAGGAGAAGCAGGTCGTGATGGAAGCTCTGGGGGCCGAGATCATCCGGACGCCCACGGAGGCGGCGCATGACGACCCGGAGAGCCTTCTCGGGGTCGCGAAGCGTCTCAACGAAGAGATCGACGACTCGGTGATTCCCGACCAGTACGAGAATCCGAACAACCCAGATGCCCACTACTACGGAACCGGAGCCGAGATCTGGAACGATTTCGGCGACACCCTGGACATGGTCGTCATCACCGCTGGCACCGGAGGGACCATCTCCGGGGTGGCCCGCTACCTGAAGGAGAAGAACCCCGACATCCTGATCATCGGCGTCGATCCCGAGGGTTCCATCCTCGGAGGCAGGGAAGAGGTCTTCACCTATCAGGTCGAGGGCATCGGCTACGACTTCATCCCCGGGGTCCTGGACAGGGATCTCGTCGATCGCTGGATCTATGTCAACGACCGGGACAGTTTCGAAATGGCCCGCCGATTGATCCGAGAGGAGGGGTTGTTGGTCGGCGGCAGCTCCGGCTCCGCCATTTGGGCGACCCTCGAGGCCTTGAAGCTCTACCCCGAAGCGAAGACGGTTCTCACGCTCCTTCCCGACTCGATCCGCAACTACCTCACCAAATTCGTCAGCGACGACTGGATGCGGGAGCAGGGGTTCCTGGAAGTGGATTCCGACGATTGATCCGCCGGCGTGACCCTACTTCGAGACCGGCAGGCAGGGATCTCCAACCTGACCCTCGAGCTTGTCGAGCATTCTATTGACCAGCTTTTCGTTCATCCCGGTCGCGGAGTAGGGCCTGCCCTTCCATCCCGTCCCCCCGGAGACCTTCTTCTTCCAGGCCAGTAGCCCCTCGGGGGTGTAGCACTCGGCAACGACCTTGGCGAGGCTCTCGAAGTTGGAGCTGACCAGAAGCAGACTGTTGGCACCTTCCTCGTCCACTTGACGCACCAGGGCCGGTATCACCAGGGAAGACTTCTCGACCACCGGCACCCCCTTGGTGGCGGACTCGGCTGCCACACCCTGGGACTGCAGGTACTCGATGATCAACTCCGCGGCCCGTTGCGCCCCATCGTGCGGCTTGCCACGGCCCGCGACCAGCACGACGCTCGACCTGGCGCCCCGGGGCTCTGGGGAGGGAGCAGCCGGTTCGGCAGCTTCAGCTGGAGCCGGAGGTGGTGCCGGGGCGGCTTTGGCCGGCTCGGCAGCTACCTCGGGTACAGGCTTCTCATCTGGTGTAGCGGGGGCCTCGACCTTCGGGGTGGCGGGGGCTTCCACAGGAGCTGCTTCGGCCACCTCGGCCTGCGCTTCGCTCAGGTCCGTGGCCAGCGACAGCTTGGTTCTGGCTTCGGCTGCCAAGGGTGAATCAGGATAATCGTGGATCAGCTTCTCCCACACCGAAGCGGCGAGCTCCAAGTCGCCGGCATCGACGGCGACCATTCCCAAAAGATCGAGTGCCTCGGCCCGGACAGCACCCTCCGATTCCAAGGCCAGGATCTCGAGCAGCACATCCTTGGCTGCGGCTTGCTCACCTCGCTGGTACAGCTGGCGGGCTTCTTCGACCGAGGCGGCCTGAGCTACGGCGGCCAGCGCCAGGAACATGGCTACGAGCGCGAGTATCTTGCTTCTGGACATGAAACATCTCCTTTGTCGCACTGAGTATACGTGCGACCCGGAGATGAAGACTCACTGAACGCCAGAGACGCGAGGCTATGAAAAGGCGACGTTGGCCGTGGCCGCCGTCACCACGAAGATCTTCTCGTTGTTACTCTCCGGATCGGCCGGAAAGACGAAGAACCCGGGTCGGTCCGGTGAGTACCCGGAGGTGTAGCCGATCAGCTCTTCACCATCCTTGAACTTGACCTGGATCCTCTTGCCCATACCCGACCTCTCCATGTCCTTTCGCTCGTTGCGCGTCGGGTTGCCGTCGAAGGTCCTGACGAAGAAGACTCCTTTGAGGTCCGCCACCCTGATCTCGTGGGATTCGTCCGAGCCCCTCACTGTCATGTGGAAGGTCTCCTTATTGGGAAAGAAGTCGGTTGCATGCCCCTTCAGGAGCCTGCCGTCTGCGTAATGGAGTACGACCTGGAATTGCATGCGGGACCTCCTCTCGAGGCTACTCGACTTCCCAGTATGACGCACGGCGGCGCGCCACACTGTGGCCTGCGCCACGCAGTGGGTTTTGAGCTTCCGGTCGTACCGGCCGGCCTGGATGTAGGGGAGGGGCCTGACCCCTCCCATGGGAGCCCGCAGGGGGCTCCCCCACATTGCCGACGCCATCCCACAGACGGACCCCCACTCAATGGCGACCCAAATGAGAGACTGTGGGTTCATGGCGGATCCTCCTGGTGGTCCTCGGGGTCGTGGTGCGGCGACCAATCCGCAGAGTCGCTTCGAGAAGCTCGAAGTGGTCTCCGAGGGTGCGCCTCCAGATCGTCTGCCGACGCTCTTTCTGAGAGACGACAGTCGCTCGATCATCGCCCGCAACGAGAGCCCCGATGTTCCCTTCGCAGCTTCCATCAACCCCTACCGTGGCTGCGAGCACGGTTGCATCTATTGCTACGCTCGGAACTACCATGAATACCTCGGCTTCTCGGCCGGCCTCGACTTCGAAACCAGGATTCTCGTCAAAGAGGATGCGCCCGAGCTCCTCCGACGGGAGCTGGGCTCCAACCGATGGAGGCCGCAGGTCCTGGGAATCAGCGGGGCGACGGACCCTTACCAGCCCATCGAGCGCAAGTTGGAGCTCACCCGCCGTTGTCTGGAAGTGCTGGTCGAGTACCGCAATCCGGTCGCGATCGTGACCAAGAACGCTCTCGTCACGCGTGACAGGGATCTGCTGAGCAATTTGGCGGAGGTGGGGGCGGTTTCGGTTGCGCTCTCGATCCCCACCTTGAGTGGCGAGCTCACAGGGGTCATGGAGCCCCGAACCTCACATCCACGCGAGCGATTGAAGGCGATCAGCCGTCTGTCCGAGCAAGGTATCCCTTGCGGCGTGATGGTGGCGCCGGTCATCCCGGGGCTCACTGATCACGAAATTCCTGCTGTCGTCGAGGCGGCTTCCCGCGCCGGGGCCGTTTTCGCGATCTGGTTGATGCTCAAGCTGCCTGGGGCTGTTGGTGGCCTGTTTCAGGACTGGCTGGACCGGCATTATCCTGATCGTCGGAACAAGGTTCTGAATCGGATCCGCTCCCTGCGGGGCGGTGGCCTGAGCGATAGTCGTTTCGGGACACGCATGCGTGGAGAGGGGGCCTTCGCCGATCAAGTCGCAGCGCTATTCGACTCGGCCTGCACGCAACACGGGCTGACCGGCCCGGCGCCGACCCTTTCGACCTCCAGCTTCCGGCGAGCCGATGACCCACAACTCGGACTTTGGTGACAGGATATCCACTGCTGACGAAATCGAACCCATCGAGAAAAGAGGAGCCACCATGACCACCTCGCGCAGAGACTTCGTGCAGCTGTCCCTTCTGGCAGGCAGCGCGGTCGGCCTCGGGCTGACCGGGCGGGCGCAGGCCGCCAAGACCGACGTCGAGAAGGCCACCAAGCCCCTGAAGATCCTGGTTCTCGGCGGGACCGGCCTGATCGGACCGCCAATGGTGGAGTACGCGATCGCACGAGGCCATGAGGTGACGCTCTTCAATCGGGGCAAGACCAACACACATCTGTTCCCCGATCTGGAGAAGCTCAGGGGAGACCGCAACGACGATCTCTCATCGCTCGAAGCCGAGGTGGCCTCCGGACGGCTCTGGGACGCGGTGATCGACAACACGGCCTCGATCCCCCGCTGGGTGAGCGAGTCGGCGGGGCTGCTTGCCGAGTCGGCCGATTTCTACCTGTACACCTCGTCGATCTCGGCCTATGCCGACAGCTCGACGCCGAACGCCGATGAGACAGCACCTACGGGTCAGATCTCACCCGAGGACGAGGCCAAGGTGCTCACCACCAAGGACATTACCGGCGAGAACTACGGCCCGCTGAAGGCACGCTGCGAGGAGGAAGCACGCAAAGCCTTCCCCGAGAGCTATTGCGTCGTTCGCCCAGGTCTCATCGTCGGGCCTGGCGACTACTCCGACCGATTCACCTACTGGCCCGTGCGGGTGCACAAGGGTGGAGAGGTGATGGCGCCCGGCAACCCCACCGACCCCGTGCAATTCATCGACTGCCGAGACCTGGGAGAGTGGTACATCCGATTGGTCGAAACCGGCACAACAGGGGACTTCAACGGCGTCGGTCCGCGCTCACCGATGAGTATCGCCGGCATGCTGTATGGGATCCGCGCCACGATCGACAACGAGATCACCTTCACCTGGGTCGAGTCGGACTTTCTCGAGGAAAACGAGGTCCAGGCATGGATGCATATGACCGTGTGGGTGCCACCGGTCGGCGAGTATGCGGGCTTCAGCTCGTCGAACATCGACCGCGCGTTGGCAGCGGGCCTGACGTTTCGTCCGCTGGCAGAAACTGCGGCAGACACCGTCGAGTACTGGAACTCTCTTCCCGAGGACCGGCGAGCCAATCCCAAGGCGGGCTGCCCTCCCGAGCTGGAGGCCAAGGTCCTCGAAGCCTGGCACGCGAAGCGACACTCGGGCTGACTCCAGGCTGGTAACGGGGAGATCTCCCCGACAGCCGAATAGCAGTCCAGGGAATCCATGGGCTTTCTGAATCGAATCGTCGCCGTCGAGGACAACGAGATCCGGCCCATGCTGTGGGCGGGTATTTGTTACTTCATTCTGTTCGCGGCCTATTTCATTCTCCGGCCGATACGCGACGAAGCCAGCGTAGCTGGAGGCGTACGCAATCTGCAGTGGCTATTCCTCGCCACGCTTCTGGGGATGCTCCTCATCCATCCCCTGTATGCAGCCCTCGTCTCGCGCCTGCCCCGGAGTCGCTTCATTCACATCATCTACAGCTTCGTTGCGCTCAGCCTGATCGCTTTCTGGTTCTTGTTCCGAGACCTCACAGAAGCCCAGGGAATCTGGGTAGGTCGCGCCTTCTCGGTGTGGGTGAGTATCTTCAACCTCTTCGTCGTGTCGATCTTCTGGTCGCTGATGGCCGATCTCTTTCGACCGTCTCAAGCCCGTCGACTCTTCGGGTTCGTGGCGGTTGGTGGCACTCTCGGAGCGGTTGTCGGTTCGTCGACGACAGCCTTTCTTGCCAGTCGTATGACTCCAACAGACCTCCTTCTGGTGTCGGCGGCGCTGCTCGCCCTGGCCATGATGGCAGCTCGCCAGTTGGCTCTCTCGGCCCCGAGAATCGAAGGCCAAAACTCGACTGGAACAGATCCAGGAGAGCAACCGGTCGGAGGCGGCTTGATCGATGGAATCCGGCTGGCCTTCTCGTCGCCCTACTTGCTCGGCATCGTCGGCTACATGCTGCTCTACACCATCACCGCGACCTTTCTCTACTTTCAGCAGGCCGAAATCGTCGAGGCGAGCTTCACTGACCGGGGTGCTCGAACCGTCTTCTTTGCCCGAATCGACGTCGCGGTCAACAGCCTCACCGCCCTGATCCAGATCTTCTTCACCGGCCGTATCGTGCGGCGACTGGGCATAGCGCTCGCCTTGGCGGCCCTTCCTCTACTCTGCGTTCTCGGCTTCGCGGCAGTCGGCCTCGCCCCAACCCTGACTTCGATCGCTGTATTCCAGATTCTTCGCCGCACCAGCAACTACGCCATCGCCAGACCCTGCCGCGAGATGCTCTACACCGTGCTGCCGCGAGACGCCAAGTACAAAGCGAAGAACTTCATCGATACCTTCGTCTATCGACTGGGGGATCAGGTCGGAGCCTGGTCCTACGCAGCCCTGGGGGCGGTAGGGCTCGGAGCGGTGGCAGCCTCCGCGATAGCGGCACCCCTGGCGGTCGTGTGGCTGGGCATAGGAGTGTGGCTCGGTCAACGTCAGAAGGCACTCGCCGACTCTTCCGAGTCGAGTATCCTTGGACCGAATTCACACTAGGAGGATTCTGATGGCAATCCAGGAGGGCAAGGCAGCACCGGCATTCACCCTTACCAACCAGGAGGGCGACAAGGTCTCACTGAAGGACTTCCGAGGCAAGCACGTCATCCTCTACTTCTACCCCAGAGACAACACGCCTGGCTGCACCAAGGAAGCCTGCGGTTTCCGCGATTTCAACAAAGAGATTCAAGCACTCGACGCTGTTATCCTGGGCGTCTCCCCGGACAGCATCGAGAGTCACCGTAAGTTCATCGACCAGTACTCACTGAACTTCGACCTGCTGTCGGATCCCGATCGCAAGGTGATGACCCGCTACGGCGCCTTCGGTGAGAAGAAGATGTACGGCAAGACCGTGCAGGGGGTGATCCGCTCCACCGTCTGGATCGGACCCGACGGCAAGGTGGTCAAGCACTGGCGCCGCGTCCCCAAGGCGGCGGACCATCCGGAGAAGGTCTTCGAAGCCCTGAAGACGGCCGCCTAGCCGGCCGGCGAGCCGGCCGGCGAGCCGGCGACATCGGCACCCGAGGCGATGCTGACTGCTTGGCCTGGTCGGAGACGCTCACCGCCACGCACCACGATCGTGTCGCCCGAGCCCAGATCACCGAGAACTTCGATGAGGGAATCGTGTCCCATGCCCGTCTCGACCGTCACCTTCTCGGCGGTTCCTTCATCGGTAACCTTGTAGACATAGATCCCCTCACTTCGGAGGATCAGGGCGTCCCGGGGCACAGCGAGGACTCGTCGGGACTGGTCGGTTGGTAGAGCCACGCGCACCGCTGTTCCGACAATCGACGGCTGGCTGTCGAGGGTCACCCGAATCTCGAACATGCGGGAGCGCTGATCCCCCACCGCAATGATCCGGCGTAGCTTGCCCTGCACCTCCTGGCCCTCGGCCTCGACCATGACCATCATTCCCTCACTCAGGTGAGGGGCGACCGACAAAGGGGCCTGGGCCAGCACCTCGACCTCGGTGGTGTCGACTAGGAAGACCACTTCCTCACCCACCGAACTGTAGCTACCGGGCTGCTGAAGACGACGCACGACTTTGCCGGCGAACGGCGCCTTCACTTTGGTGCGATCCAACTCGTAGAGGGTCCGCTCCTTCGCGACCTTCGCCTGCACGAGCTCCTGCTCCACGGCTTGGTGCTGCGACTGCGCTTCCTCGAGATCGCGGGCCGGAACGACCTGCTGCTCGGTGAGTCGCTTCAGACGCTCCAGCTGCTGCTCGAGGTAGGTCAGCTGTGCCTTCAATCGCTTGATCGTCGCATCGTCGTTTCTCAACTGGAGCTGCAGGGCGGCATCGTCGATTCGAGCCACGGCCTGTCCCTTCTCGAGCCGATCCCCCACCTCCGCGACCCAGGTCAGCTGGCCAGCTACCTGAGTGGCGATGGGTGCGACGTTACGGCTCACCACGGTGCCCGGCACCCACAAGTAGGGAGCCATGTCTTGTTCCATCGCGTAGCCCACATGCACGGGTGCGGGAGGGGGTCCCTCCTGTCCCAGGGCGGGGACGACCACGAGAAGCGTCAACGCCAGGGTGCCGAGGAAACCTGCATAGTGTCTATTGATCGACATGGGTGTTCGCTCCAGTCTCTCGTCCTCGAGTCATGAGACCCGCCGCAGATCGACGGGCTCGGTCTTGTCCACGTTCAGCGGCAACCGCGAGACACGGGCCGGTTCGCCCAGCCTGAGAAGGCTCGGCAGAAGCAACAGGGTGAAAATCGTGCTGACACTCATGCCACCCACGATGACTGCCGCCAGTCCGCGATAGATCGCACTGCCGGCCCCAGGCATGAGCAACAGCGGCAGCATGCCGAAGATGCTCGTCAGGGTGCTCATGAAGATGGGTCGCATGCGGAGGCGAAGTGCCTGGGAGACGGCGCCGCGTCGGCTGATTCCCTCGCGCTCCGCGTACCGGGTCTGATGCACGAGCAGGATCGCGTTGTTGACGACCAGCCCCAGCAGAATGATGAAGCCGATCATGGTCAGCAGATCCAGGGGTTGGAAGGTCAACAGGTTCAACAGTCGGAGGGCCACGACTCCGCCGACCGTCGCCAACGGGATCGCCAGCACGACCAGCAGGCTGTCTCTCATCGACCCGAATAGGGCGCTCATCAACAGAAACAGGACCAGCAGGGCAATCAGGAAGTTCTCCGACATGTTCTTGACCGCGTTGCGAAGACTGTCGGCGCCGCCGCCGTACTGAATCACGCCGTCGGGAGGCAGCTGAGCCTGAATCTCGGGCTCCACCTGCTCCTGCAGGGCGGTCAGCGCTTCCTCGAGAGACATGCCTTCGGGAGGGGTCACATTCAAAGTGACCGTCCGGCGGCGGTCGATCCGGTGCAGTCTGCTGGGGCCGACGGTGCGTTCGATGTCCACGAGCTCGCCGATCTGGACGACGCCTCCCGCCGGAGTTGCCACCGGGATACCGGCCAGCTCTTCGGGATTGCTCCAGCCGTCGGCGCGAAGGATGATATCCATCCGCTTCTCGCCGTCGAAGTGCTCACCGACGAACAGGCCGTCTCCCATGGCGCGCACGATGCCGGCCACTCTGGCCCGTGTCCACCCCACTTCCAGGATTCGTCGGTCGTCGGGGTGAAGTCGGAGCTCGGGCTCTGCCATTTCGGTGCCGGGCCACGCCTGCACCTGTGCTCCGGGAATCGCCTCCTGGACGCGCTCTATACCGAGTCGAGCCGTCTCCAGCAGGGTCTCGACCTCG
>JARFQS010000418.1 GCA_029287645.1 Thermoanaerobaculia bacterium
TAGGAAGACCGACTCGAAAGAGATCATGAAGGCCCTCGAGGAGTACGCCATCGAGGCCTCTATAGCCCAGGTCCTCGGCTCAGAGTCCATGGCCTATCACGCCGACGAGGGAGTGCAGATCTACGGCGGCAACGGCTTCTCCGAGGACAATCCGATGGCGGGGGCGTATCGGGACACCCGAATCGATCGCATCTTCGAAGGCACCAACGAGATCAACCGGATGGTGATCTACGGCTACTACCTGCGCAAGGCCCTGATGGAAGAGCTGCCGCTTCGAGATGCCGCAAGGGATTGGGAGAAGGCCGGGTCTTCGGACTCCGGCGAGCTCGGTTGGGGACTCGAGGCCCTCGACGCGGGACGGCGTCTGACCACGAAATGCCTTTTCGAGGCGATCTCCCTCTACGGGCAGGATCTGCGGAACGCCCAGGTCGTCGGAGAGGACCTGGCCGATCTCGCGATCCAGTACTTCGCCGCTTCTGCAGCGATCAATCGAATGCTGCAACAGGGCGACGAAGTACTTGCCGACAGCACCTTCCGGGCACTCAGAAGGTTGATCGTGGCCTCCTATGCTGAGAACGTCTGGCGCCTCGTCTACAGACTGAGGCCCACTCTGTTTGGCAATCCGACGAGTCGGAGGGCGCTCGAGGCCATCGATCGTGAGCTCGCTCTGCTCCACCTGCCGTTCGATCCGGTTCAGGAGATCGAGATCCTGACCGACGACCTATACGCTCACGGTACCTACCGCTTCTAGATCAGGAGACCATGATGAGTCGAACCAGCGTGATTGTGGACGCCGTCCGAAGCCCCATGGGGGTGAAGAACGGAAATCTGATTGGCATCCGAGCCGACGATCTGGCAGCCCAGGTCGTCATCGCCCTCCTCGAGCGCCAGCCCGATCTGCCACGAGAGGCCATCGAGGACGTGGTGCTCGGCTGTGCCTTCCCCGAGCACACGCAAGGCATGCTCATGGCGCGAGGGGTGGCCCTGCTCGCCGACATCCCAAAGGAGGCCGGCGGCAAGGTCGTCAACCGCTTCTGCGGCTCCTCGATGGACTCGGTGCACCAGCTTTCCCAGGCCATCCTGGTAGGGGACATGGAGTGCGGCGTCGCCGTCGGTGTCGAGGACATGTTCGGCATTCCCATGGGAGGCTTCAATCCCTCCTTCCATCCCAAGCTCGCGGAGATGGGTTACTACATGGGCATGGGCGAGACCGCCGAGAACCTCGCCAACGAGCTGGAGATCGCCCGCGACGAGCAGGAGGAGTTCTCGGTCCAGTCCCACAAGCGAGCCCTCGCCGCCTGGGAGGCGGGCCACTTTGCCAACGAAGTCGTACCCATCCAGAACGACGACGTCACCATCGACCGGGACGAGGGGCCACGCGAGCCCGACCTGGAGAAGATCCAGTCCCTCGGTCCCGCCTTCCTGGAGGAGGGAACGGTCACGGCAGCGACTTCGAGTCCCATCTCCATCGGCGCCTCGGCGCTGATCGTCTGCAGCGACGAGTTCGCCGCCAAGCACGGCCTGAAGGTGCGAGCCACGATCCTGTCTCGCGCCATCGCCGGCGTCGACTGGACGCTCATGGGAATGGGTCCGATTCCGGCCAGCGAGAAGGCCCTCGAGCGGGCCGGCCTCTCGGCGGATGACCTGGATGCCATCGAGCTCAACGAAGCCTTCGCGGCCCAGTCGCTCTACGTGCTCAAGAAGACCGGCTGGCCGCTGGAGAAGGTCAACCTGCATGGTGGCGCGATCGCCCTGGGTCACCCCCTGGGTGCTTCCGGAGCCCGCATTCTCACGACCCTGATCAACGTCCTGGAGCAGCATGATGGCAAGCGCGGCTTGGCCACCATGTGCATCGGAACGGGTCAGGGCATCGCCACCGTGATCGAAAGGGGTTGAGGATGTCTGAGATTCGCACTATAGGTGTCTGCGGCGCCGGAGTCATGGGCAGTCAGCTAGCGGCCTTCTTCGCCAGCGCCGGGTTCGATGTGCTGCTGTTCGATCTGAACCAGGAGCTGAGCGAGAAGGGGATTGCCGGCGCTCTCAAGGCCAAACCGGCCGCCTTCTACCACAAGCGGTTCGAAAAGAAGATCAAACCCTGTAACTACGAAGAGCATTTGGAGCTCGTGGCCGAGTGCGATTGGGTCATCGAGGCCATTGCCGAGCGGCTCGACTGGAAGCTCGATCTGTTCGGAAAGCTCCAGAAACACCTCAAGTCCGAGGCCATTCTCACCTCCAACACCTCCGGCCTGCCCCTGGCGAGCCTCGTGGAGGGTATGGACGATGGTTTGAGGAAGCGCTTCCTCATTACCCACTTCTTCAACCCGCCCCGGTACATGCGGCTCGTGGAGTTGGTTCCCGGTGTCGACACCGACCCCGAGATCTACGCTGGAATGAAGACCTTTCTCAGCGAGAAGCTCGGCAAGGGAGTGGTCGAGGCCAAGGACACACCCAACTTCATCGCCAACCGCATCGGCATCTACGGCATGATGCTGGCACTCAAGCTCACCGAAGACATGCGCTTGTCGGTCGAGCAGGTCGATGCCATCACCGGTCCGGTCATGGGTCGGCCGAAGTCGGCGACCTACCGCACCGCGGACCTCGTAGGCCTCGACACTCTGGCCTTCGTCGCCAAGACGGCCTACGACCAGTGCCCGGACGACGAATCCCGGGATCTCTTCCAGATCTCGCCGCTTCTGGGCAAGCTCCTCGAGAACGAATGGCTGGGGCAGAAGAGTGGCCAGGGCTTCTACAAGAAGGAGGGCAAGGAGATCTTCGCCCTCGACTTCGAGAAGCTCGAATACAACCCGAAGACGAAGCCTCGGATGGACGGCATCGGAGTCGCCCGCCGGTTCACCGACCTCGGCAAGAAGCTCCATGCCCTGGTCTACAACCCCGATGCGGCCGGCGAGTTCGCCTGGGAGCTGACGATCGGAGTGCTCGCCTACGCCGCCAACCGGGTGGGCGAGATCGCCGACGACATCGTCGAAATCGACCGCGCCATGCGTTGGGGCTTCGGCTGGGAGATGGGTCCCTTCGAGACTTGGGATGCCATCGGTGTGGAGAAGTCCGTGCGACGAATGAAGCACGAGGGCAAGCCGGTACCCGCTTTCGTCGAAGATCTGCTCGCGAGCGGCGCCACCTCCTTCTACGAGCGTGACAAAGCGGGCGACCCGCAATTCTTCGATCTCGAGTCCAAGGCCGTGCAGCCCATGACCTCCGACGCCGGGTTGATCGTCCTGGCCGACGAGAGGGCGCGGGGGCGAGAGCTGCTTCGCAATTGGAGCGCCTCGCTGATCGATCTCGGGGATGGCGTGGGTTGCGTGGAGTTCCATTCGGCTCTGCAGCCCGAGCTCAACCCTATCGACGGTGGCATTCTGGACATCCTGCAGCAGTCCCTACATGTCGTTCAGAAGGAGGGCATGAAGGGCTTGGTCCTCTCCCACCAGGGAACCCACTTCTGTGCTGGGGCCAACCTGGCGCTGATTCTCGAGCTGGCCAAGAGCAAGCAGTTCGACGTGCTCGACCAGGTCTCCAAGGCGTTCCAGGACCTCGGGCAGTTCATCAAGTACGCCCCCTTCCCGGTCGTGGCCGCGCCTTTCAGCCTGACGCTGGGTGGAGGCTTCGAGATGATCGCCCCCTGTCGTCAGATCGTTGCCCTGGCCGAGCTCTATTGCGGCGCGGTCGAGGTGGGTGTGGGGCTCATACCCGGTGCTGGTGGGAACCTAAGAGTACTCACCCATTTCCTGGAGAAAATGCCGGCCGCGAAGCTCGGGCCCATGGCACCGGTCCAGAAGGCTTTCGAGACCATCGGGTTCGCCAAGATCTCGGGCTCGGCTGAAGAGGCCAAGGAGCTCGGCTACCTGCGGGACGACAACCTCATCGTTCTCTCCCGGGATCACCAGATCGGCCTGGCCAAGGAGGTGGTCCTCACCCTGGCGACCGACGACTATCAGCCGCCCGAGCCGCCCGAGCTTCGACTTCCCGGCACCGGTGGCAAGCTCGCCATCAAGAGCGCGATCACCGGCTACAAGCTGGCCGGCAAGATCTCCAAGCACGACGCGCATATCGCCAACGGTCTGGCCCACGTTCTGACGGGTGGCAGCCGCGGAGGCGGCAAGGAGCCAATCGACGAGCAGTATTTGCTGGACCTCGAGCGAGAGGTCTTCGTCAGCCTGGCAGGGGAGGAGTTGTCACAGGCCCGCATGGCCCACATGCTCAAGACGGGCAAGCCGTTGCGGAACTGACGTCTTGAGGTCTTGGGGTCCTGGACAACATCAAATGTAGGTGCGGGTCTTGTCTGTATGACCTCAAGACATGGTTGACAGTTCGAACTCAGGAC
>JARFQS010000425.1 GCA_029287645.1 Thermoanaerobaculia bacterium
TCAAGGTCAAGGGTGACATGGACATCGAGCTGCCGCCCGAGGTCTTCAGCGTCCGCAAGTGGCAGTGCAAGGTGGTCTCCAACGAGAACGTGGCCACCTTCATCAAGGAGCTCAGACTCGCGCTTCCGGCCGGTGAGGACGTTCCGTTTCGGGCCGGGGGCTACATCCAGATCGAGAGCCCACCCCACGTAGTCAACTACAAGGACTTCGAGATCGAGGACGAGTATCGCGAAGAATGGGACAAGTTCGACATGTGGCGTTACGTCTCGAAGGTTGAAGAGGACGTCACCCGGGCCTACTCGATGGCCAACTACCCCGAAGAGAAGGGCACCATCCTGCTCAACGTTCGGATCGCCTCACCGCCACCACGGTCGCCGGAAGGCACGCCACCTGGCAAGATGTCGTCCTACATCTTCAATCTCAAGCCGGGTGACGAGGTGACGATCTCCGGCCCCTACGGCGAGTTCTTCGCCAAGGAAACCGACGCCGAGATGATGTTCATCGGTGGCGGCGCCGGAATGGCCCCGATGAGGTCCCATATCTTCGACCAGCTCAAGCGCCTGGATAGCAAGCGCAAGATCACCTACTGGTACGGAGCCCGCAGCTTGCGAGAAGCCTTCTACCAGGACGAGTTCGACGAGCTCGCCGCGAAGCACGACAACTTCGACTGGCACTTGGCCCTCTCCGAACCGTTGCCGGAGGACAACTGGACCGGCATGACGGGGTTCATCCACCAGGTCGTCTTCGACAACTACCTCAAGGATCACCCCGCACCCGAGGACATCGAGTACTACCTGTGCGGCCCACCGCTGATGCTTCAAGCCTGCATGAAGATGTTTGAAGACCTCGGGGTCGAGGAAGAGAACATCGCCTTCGACGATTTTGGATGATCCCCCCTACCCTCCAGGTCTTGAGGTCCTGGGGTCTTGTGGGACTGGGCTTCTTGCTGTCCTGTGGGCAGCCGGTCGAGGGGCCGCAGCTCCATACGTTCACCGGGCCTACGATGGGGACCAGCTACACGGTCAAGGTCGTGGCGCATGAGCTCGACGACGAGCGCAGGGGTGAGCTGCAGGAGTTGATCCAGAACCAGCTCGACGACGTGAACTCCAAGATGTCGCACTACCTGGGGGACTCCGAGCTCACGCTGCTGAACAGATGGCAGAGCGTCGAGCCCTTCTCGGTCTCCCAAGAGACCTTCGAGGTTCTCAACCACGCCCTGAGAGTCAGCCAGCTTTCCGGGGGTGCTTTCGATGTCACGATCGCACCCCTGGTCGACGCTTGGGGTTTCGGTCCTCCCGGACGGCCCACCGATCCGCCCCAGCAAGAGGCCATCGATCGCTTGCTCGCATGGACCGGGTGGGAGTTTCTCGAGCTGCTTCCCGACGGCCCATCCGTGCGAAAACTCGTTCCAGAGCTCACCTTCGATCTCTCTGCCATCGCGAAGGGTTACGGTGTGGACCAGGTGGCGGAAGCCCTGGAGAGCGAGGAGGTGGAGCACTACATGGTGGAAGTCGGAGGCGAGATCCGCACCCGGGGCTCGAATCCGAACGGTAACCCCTGGCGCATCGCCATCGAGAAACCCGACCCGACTCAACGGGAAATGCAGCTCGTTCTTCCGTTGAGCAATCTCTCTCTGGCCACTTCCGGCGACTACCGGAACTACTACGAGGAAGAGGGAAAGCGCATCTCTCACACGATCGATCCCCGCACCGGGTGGCCCATTACCCATTCCGTAGCCTCGGTCAGCGTGGTCCACCGGGAGTGCGTGCAGGCAGACGCATTCGCGACAGCACTGTTGGTTCTGGGCCCCGACGGCTTCGAGCTGGCGGAGGAGCTCGGCCTGGCGGCCTTCTTCCTGGCGCGCAGCCCGGACGGTGGCTTCGCCGAGCGCCAGACCCCTGCGTTCTCAGCTCTCCTCGAGAACTAGCGTAGTCCTGGAATCCCCACCTCCCCAGAATTGTTAGGATCAGTGAGATGCAGCTATTCCTCTTGAGCGCCGTGATCATCGCCCTCGCCATGGCAGGCATGGCAGTCGGGGTGCTGCTGAGCAACCGCTGCCTGCGTGGCTCCTGCGGTGGCCCCGATGTTCTCGGGCCGAATGGGGAATCGCTCACCTGTGCCACCTGCCCCAATCGCGACCAGCCGACAGAAGCAGACCCGCCCGTTCAGACGACCCTCTGAATCGGCTACCCCCAAGAGGATCTATCGAAACAACCGCCTGCGATGATCTACAATCCAGGATCACCCCTCCCCCCGGGGGGTGGGAATCGAGACTTCGACCCATAGGAGAACGAGCCATGACGAAACTGAAGATCGACGGAATGTCCTGCGAGCACTGTGTCCGGGCGGTTTCTGGTGCTCTCGAAGAGGTGCCCGGAGTCGACACCGTCGTCGAGGTGAGCCTCGATCGTGGGGAGGCCATCGTCGAAGGCAACGCCGAGACCGCATCCCTCATCGCGGCCGTCGAGGAAGAGGGTTACCGCGCGGAGGCCGTCGAATGAATCACGTCGAGTGTCACGGTCTGCACCTCGACCCGAAGACCCGTGACGACACCCGCCGTCGGCTGCTCTCCATCAAGGGTCACGTCGAGGGCATTCTCCGCATGCTCGACGACGAAACGGTCTACTGTGTCGACGCACTGAAGCAGATCAAGGCGGTCAACGGAGCCCTCGACAAGGTGGGCACCCTCGTGCTCCGCAGCCATCTGCGGGACCATGTCGTCACCGCCCAAGAGCGGGGCGATGTAGACGAGATCGTCGAAGAGCTCATGGAAGTGCTGAAGTACAGATAGCCGGAAGCGCCGGGATGACACGCGAAACGTCCACAGCCGAGACGCTCAGCATCGGGGTCAAAGGGATGACCTGCGCCGCCTGTGTGGCCCGCGTCGAGCGCACCCTACAGAAGCAACCCGGCGTCGAATCGGCCACCGTCAATCTGGCCATGGAGAGCGCCTCCGTCGACTATCTGCCCGAGACGGTCGATCCGAAGCAGCTTTTCGAGGCCATTTCCCGCGCAGGCTATGAACCGGTCGAGCCCACCGACACAGACGAGCATGAATTCGAGCGCGAGGTCGAGCACGGCGACCTGCTGCGAGATCTCCGGCTAGCCGCGTTGCTGACACTGCCTCTATTCGTCGTCTCCATGGGCCCGATGTTGGTGCCAGGCCTGCAAGCTGCAAAATCAGCCCTCCTGCCTGCCAAGGCCTGGGGCTGGATCGAGCTTCTGTTGGCCACACCTGTTCAGTTCGTGGTGGGACGGCGCTTCTATGCACAGGGCTGGGCCGAGATCCGGCATGGCAGCCCCGGCATGAGCTCGCTGGTCATGATGGGAAGCTCGGCCGCCTATTTCTACTCGGTGCTGGCCGTGCTTGCGCCACAGCTCTTTCCTGCCGGCACGGCCAATCTCTACTTCGAGGCGGCCGCGGTCATCATCACTCTCATCCTCTTCGGGAGATTCCTGGAGGCTCGAGCCAAGGGCCGCACCTCCGAAGCGATCCGCAAACTGATGCACCTGCAGGTCAAGAACGCCCGCGTGGTTCGCGACGGTGAGCCAGTGGAGATCCCCATCGAAAAGGTGATGCCCGGGGACCTCGTCCAGGTCCGACCCGGGGAGCGGATCCCTGTGGACGGAGTCCTCACCGTGGGCACCAGCGTCGTGGACGAGATCATGATTTCGGGAGAACCGGTGCCCGTCGAGAAGGAACCGGATGCAGAAGTGGTCGGCGGGACGGTCAACGGGACCGGTGCCTTCCTCATGAGAGCCACCCGCGTCGGCTCCGACACGCTTCTGGCGCAGATCATCCGTATGGTCCAGGAGGCCCAGGCCGGCAAGCCACCCATTCAACGCCTCGCCGATCGCATCGCCGGGATCTTCGTACCCGTCGTGATCGGCATCGCAGTGATCACCTTTGCCATCTGGCTGCTCGTCGGACCGAGCCCGACCTTGAACTATGCCTTCGTCGCCGCGGTCAGCGTGCTGGTCATCGCCTGCCCCTGCGCCATGGGTCTGGCGACTCCCACGGCGATCATGGTGGGCACCGGCAGAGGTGCAGAGATGGGGGTCCTCTTCCGTCGTGGCGAAGCTCTGGAGACTTTGGCGAAAGTGGAGGTCATCGTTCTCGACAAGACTGGGACGCTCACCAGGGGCCACCCGGAGTTGACCGATTTCGTGCCCCTCGGTCAACACAACGAGGAGATCTTGGCGTGGGTGGCGGCGGCCGAAGCCCAAAGCGAGCACCCCATCGCCCGGGCGATCGTCGATGCGGCCCACCGTCGCGGACTCGATTGGAAACGCCCCGAGTCCTTCCACGCCAAGCCAGGTCTCGGCATCGAGGCGCGGGTCGAAGGACACGAGCTACGGATCGGCGCAGAACGCTTCATGGAAGATCTGGGAATCGACCTGACTTCGGTCGGAAACCTCGGCCCAGACCTGGCCGCACAGGCGAAGACCGTGCTCTATGTCGCCGTCGACGCAGAGCCCGCCGCCGTGCTGGCGGTCGCTGACTCGCTCAAGGAAGGCAGCGTCGAGGCTGTTCACGCACTGCAGGAGTCCGGGCTCGAGGTCGCCATGATCACCGGCGACAACCCGAACACCGCCGAGGCGATTGCCAGGCAGGTCGGAATCCGTCAGGTTCTGGCGCAAGTTCTACCCGACCAGAAGGCCAGAGAGGTGAAGCGACTTCAAACCGAGGGCACTCGGGTTGCTTTCGTCGGCGATGGCATCAACGATGCGCCAGCATTGGCGCAAGCCGATGTCGGGCTCGCCATCGGCACCGGTACCGATATCGCGATCGAAGCTGGCGACGTGATCCTCATGTCCGGCGACCTGCGCGGCATTGTCAATGCCGTGGCTTTGGCCAAGCGCACCTTCCGCACGATCTTCGGCAACTTCTTCTGGGCCTATGCCTACAACGTGGCACTGATCCCGTTGGCGGCTGGAGTCCTGTATCCCTGGATGGGAATCCTGCTCAGCCCCATGTTGGCCGCCGCAGCGATGAGCGTGTCCAGCCTCTTCGTGGTGACCAACAGTCTGAGACTGCGAGGATTCGAGGCGCCGTTGGCAGGGTAGCCGCAGGAGTCTTGAGGTCTTGAGGTCTTGAGGTCTTGAGGTCTTGGGGTCTTGAGGTCTTGGGGTCTTGGAGGCGCTAGCCTATTGTGCTGAGGCGGCGGTCTGCTGGAGCAGCTCACAGTGAGCCGGCACGTCCTCGATCCACTGTTCAGGCAAGTTCATGCGGATCACCTGCTCCTCGGTCACCGGCAGGCCGATCGAGTTCACCACGCGAACCAGGGCCGTGTAGTCGTTGCTGAGCGCTACCTGGTCCTTCCTAACCGGGACACCTATCTCGTAGTAGTACTGGGGTAGATCCAGTTCCGCGGCCCAGGCAGCGTCGCCACCCAGATGCTCCGAGTAGTTTCGTCCGACGGCATACTCACTGCTCAAGCTCATCTTTGTCCGAGGGTCGAAGAGCTCACGGGCCAGCTCGATCTCCGGCAACTCCTCGATGGGGTGTGGCTCTCCGAGCGGCAGGACGAGGGTTTCCAACAACTGGCCCCTCTGCAGCTTCTTGGCGACTCGCGGCTCCATTCTGAGTCTCAGGTCCTCGTCGAACAAGAAATCACTGAAGAGGCGGATCTTCCAGCAGGGGGCATCGGTCGACGGCGGATCGGGTCCGGATGCAGTGACGTTGAGCAAGGCCTGTCCGTTCCGGATGCGTGGGGGTGAATCACGAAGGGTCTCGGTATTCGGAACGATCTCTGCGGCGTCGATGTGAAATCCATGCAGAACATCATTGGATCCTCCGACCGGCTTCGTCATGTCCCCAATCAGGAAATTGAAGTCGAACCCTACGCCCCCTTCCTCGACCCCTCCTCCAAAGCGAACCGCCAGAGCCTGCTGCAGATAGATATCGAGCTCCGAAGCGTAGCCATCGACCAGGCACTGGAGACAGTCTTCTTCCTCGCCGAAGGCTTGCTGCAACTGGTTGAACTTTCGATACGCCTTCTTCGCCATCCGGTACAGCTTCTGGCTCCTCGTGTGCCGGGCAGTGAAGAAACGGTTGTTGCCGACGGGTTTCTCGTAACCCCGCACCTGATCGTAGTAGCGACCGATGTGGCGGAAGGACGGCTGGGGTCCAGCGTGGGCCGGCGCCCCGGGCTCCCACCAGTGCCGGTCGGTGGGAGTGGCCCAGGCATCCTCATGCTCCGGTCCAAGCAAGAGGGCCGCGAGCGCCCTCCAGATGTCTTCGTCCGAGACTGCACCGAAACTCTTCATCTCCTCGGGCCCGAAGCTCACGACCAGATCGAGTGTGACCTTCGTCGTCTCACTCACCTCCCTGAGCATCAGCTCTTCCAGCGCCGGATGGGGTTCTTCGAAGCCCAGGATCTTCTCGACCAGACCCACCAGCGTGCGGATCTCCTCTTGCGACGCGAATCTGAAGGACATGTTGGTAGCGACCGTGGTGGCCAGCCGCTCGTCTCCCTGAGAGGCTCTCGGGTCGTTCGGATCGAACCAGTTCACATCCGACTGGACCCGAATCACCGACCGCACCTGCGCCTCTCTCTTCTTGGTGATCCGATTCTTGTACTCCTTCATCCGACCCCGCGTGATCTCTCGAAACTCTGCGTCTCGGGTCAGGATACGCCGGGTGTTGCCCAACTGCCGCTTGCGGTACTCGAACCACGCAAAAAAGTTGGCCCTCATCCGACCGTTGTGGGTCCTGCCGTTGTCGAGCTCCGTGTAGAGGACCTCGACTCCCTCTTGCTCCTCCTGCTCGACGACCTCTGGCGTCACCCGTACTCGGGCGCTTCGCCTTAGCAGCTGCTTGAACTTCTCCATTCCCGACTCGGTCTTGAGGTCGAGTCGGTAGGTGATATCGGAGACCCTCTCCCGGTAGCGGTCGACGACCGATTCGAAAAAGGTGTAGCCCAGCCTCAAGATCCAGATCCGAACCTCGGGGCGGTACTTGAACGGCGTCAGCTCGTATCCGTTGCCACGCCAGTCCCGGACGCGAACCAGCAGTTCGTCATCAGGCTCTTTGACCACCGTGGTTTCGCGCAAAAGCCGGAGATACCGCTGATACCCCAGCTCAACTCCGTACTCCCTGACCCCCGCCGCAAGCGGCGAGAGTCCCGTGAAGGTCAGGAAGGTGAGAGAGTCCCCGACCGCCATGGCCGGGTCGTCGCCCATGAAGGCACTCAACCTGACTGGAATCCCCAAGTCCGGGAAGAGCATCATCGGGCGGGAGTACTCGTCCCAGTAGACGGCTGCCTGCTCGGTGGAGGCGAAACGGTTTCCAACTCCCGCTGCCGCCCCATCCGCCACAGCCGCAAGCGATCCCACGGTGACATACACGAAATCATTCTCGTTGAGATTGACGTCTTCCTCCACGAAGAACTCCGCGAACTCGTGGCCCATCGAGCCGAGAGACTCGGTCGACTGGGTCTCATCGAGAAAGACGGTCGGCTGGCGCTTGCGTGCCAGAGAAACGGAATAACCACCTTCCGTCCGAATACCGACGGAAGCCCACTCGTCCACGTTCTCCCAGTAGTTGAAGTCGGCCCGCAGTCGAAGACGTGAAGTGTTGATGTTGCTCAGGTAGGAGATATCGTTGGCCGTGATCGTCGAGCCCGGCGGCTTGGTTTCCTGCCACCTCGCAACCCTGCGGCGGAAGTACCAGTCCAGGTTCAACTTGACGGAACCGACATCGCCTCCGATGCCGACTCCGAGATCTCCCATGT
>JARFQS010000504.1 GCA_029287645.1 Thermoanaerobaculia bacterium
GAGAGGGTAAAGGCATTCATCGAGGGGATGATGCAAGCCCGGGAGACCGTGGAGCGACTGCGGGCGGAGATACCCGCCGAGCTGGGTGAGTTACGCGACCTGGACTTTGCGACAGCCCTGGCGGATACGGTGACGTTGAGCACGTTCCATGGATGCCCACCGGAGGAGATCGAGGGAATCATCGAGTTCCTGATGGAGGAGTACGGTCTCAACTGTGTCGTCAAGTTCAATCCCATGCTGTTGGGCAGAGACGAGACGGCACACCTGCTGCACGAGCGTCTCGGCTATCACGACATCCAGGTGCCTGTCACCGCATTCGAGCGGGACACGACCTGGGATCAGGCTGTCGCCATGATGGAAAGGTTGGAGCAGAAGGCCCAGACCCTCGGCCTGGGGCTGGGAGCGAAGTTCACCAACACCCTCATCGTCGAGAACAACCAGGGATTCTTACCGGAGAGCGAGAAAGAGGTCTATCTATCGGGACCGCCGCTGCACGTTCTCGCCATGCACCTGGTGAGACGTTTCCGCCGTCAGTTCGGTGACCGGATCCCCATCTCTTTCTCCGCCGGTATCGACAGCGTCAATTTCCCGGACGCGGTGGCTCTGGGGCTCGTGCCGGTGACGGTCTGTACCGATCTTCTGAAGAGGGGGGGGTACGGACGGATGCGGGCCTACCATGAGCAGCTGTCCCAACGCATGGAGCAGGTAGGAGCCGGAGACATCGGCGCCCTCATTCTCAAGGTGTATGGACAGGCAGAGGAGGCTCTAGATCAAGCGGGAGGCGAGCTGGAGCCGCTACGGCGCTCGGCGCACTTCGAGGCCCTGTCGAGCGGGGAAGATCTGCGGGCGGTCGTTGGAAGCGATCTCCTGGCCCGTTGGGTCTCTGCGGCCAAGCTCTTGAATACGGAGCGCTATGTCGAGGGGGTGGCGGAGGATGCCCGCTACGGTCAGGAGCGCAACGCCACAGCGCCGCGCAAGATCGGTCGCCACCTGCAGCTGTTCGACTGCATCACCTGCGATCTCTGCATTCCGGTCTGTCCGAACGACGCCAACTTCACCTACAGCGTCGAGGAGGAGGAGATACCCATCCTCAAGGCGCGGCAGACCGAGACGGGTTGGGACTGGTCGCACGCCGGCAACCTGAGGCTGGAAGAGCGGCACCAGATCGGCACCTTTGCCGATTTCTGCAACGAGTGCGGCAACTGTGACGTCTTCTGCCCCGAGGATGGGGGGCCCTACGTCGTCAAGCCACGGTTCTTTCGCCGAGCCGAAGACTGGGAGCGGTCGACGAATCTGGACGGATTCCAGATGGAGCGGCGGGCGGATCGCGACGAAGTGCGAGGACGCTTCGAGGGCCAGGAGTTCGTATTGTGGGCCGAGGCGAGCGCCATCGTCTTTGCCGGGGCCGGTTTCCGGGTACGATTCGATCGGCGGGACCCGGAGGGAACGATCGAGGGTGGTGCGAAGGGTGAGGTGGATCTCACCTACGGCCTCATCATGGACTCCCTGCGCCGCGCCATCCTGGATGGCGACCGGGTCAACTACATCAATAGTCTCTCCAGAGAGAACTGAGGAGCACCGAATGTCGGAACGGATTCGCCAACTCATCGAGGATCTCGGCCGAACGGAGACGCATCTCCATCACCGGGACTGTCTGCTCACCTGGGAGCAGTCGGACGCCGACCTGAAGGCACTCCTGCTGGCCACCGAGATCTTCGAAGAGCTCTATCGGGCCAACTGCGATGCGCGCCTGTTTCGCGGCGGATTGGCGGTCTCTCTCTTCCGGGACAAGTCGACCCGAACCCGCTTCTCGTTCGCCAGTGCCGCCAGTCTGCTGGGGCTGTCGCTGATGGATCTCGACGAGACGAAGACCCAGGTGGCGCATGGCGAGACGGTGCGCGAAACGGCGGCCATGATCTCTTTTCTCACCGAAGCGATCGGTATCCGGGACGACCTGTTCATCGGAGAGGGCCACGAGTACATGGTCGAAGTCGCGAGCTCCCTCGATGAAGCCTATGAACAGGGTGTGCTCCCGCAGCGCCCGGCGGTGGTCAATCTACAGTGTGACCGTGACCACCCGACCCAGTCGCTGGCCGACCTGATGCACCTGCAGAAGACCTTCGGCTCGCTCGAGGCCTTGAAAGGCAAGAAGCTGGCCATGACCTGGGCCTACTCACCCTCCTATGGCAAACCCCTGTCGGTGCCGCAGGGAATAGTCAACTTGATGACCCGCTTCGGAATGAACGTGGTGCTGGCACACCCCGAGGGCTACGACCTGATGCCCGACACGGCGGCCCGGGCCGAGCAGCAAGCCGAGGGCTCGGGGGGCTCCTTCGAGCTGGTGCACAGCATGGAAGAGGCCTTTGCCGATGCCGATGTGGTCTATCCGAAGAGTTGGGCACCCTTCCATGTCATGGAGAAGCGCACCCGATTGCTCCGCGCCGGACAGGGCGACAAGATGGACCAGTTGGAGAAGGAAGCCGTGGCCAACAACGCCAGGTTCAAGCAATGGGAGTGCACCGAGGAGCTCATGGCCACGACACGGCAGGGCGAGGGTCTCTACATGCACTGTCTGCCCGCTGACATCACGGGTGTCAGCTGCGAGGAAGGAGAGGTGGCCGCCAGTGTGTTCGATCGCTACCGGACGGCCACCTACCACGAGGCGGAGCACAAACCGTATGTGATGGCGGCGATGATCCTGCTGTCCCGGTTCTCCAATCCGGCCCGCGTGCTGCTAAGGGCGTTGGAGCGCGGTGCCGAGCGCCGCCTATCGAGCTGAGAGCAACCTACTCTTTGGCTCCCAGGACCAGGGCGAGTAGTGCCATCCGCATCACCACTCCGTTGAAGGCCTCTTGCCAGTAGTAGGCCCAGGGAGTGTCATCGACATCGGTGGGAATCTCGTCCATCCGGGGCAGCGAGTGCAACAGGACAGCGTCGGACTTGGCCTTGGCTTCGAGCAGCTCCCGGGTGATCCTGTAGTTGGCCGGAGTCAGCCCCACATCTCCGTCGCGCTCATCACGAGACTTGGTGTAGTCGGGCTGCACCACCGGCTCGACCAAGATCACGTCGGCATCGGAAATCGCCTCCTCGACGTGGTCCACCTCGCGGAAATCGAGGTCGTAGCCCGCCAACTCGGCCTTGAACTCGTCGGTCAGTGAGATCTCGGGTGGCGCGACGAAAGTGATGGGGCAGTCGAAGTTGGTCAGGGCGTAGGCCAGAGAGTGCATGGTACGCATTCGCATGTCCCCGACCGCGAGCCAGTTCAGGCCATCGATACGCCCCTTCGCCTGTTGCACCGTGAAGAGGTCGGTGAGGATCTGGGTGGGGTGCTCGCCCCAGCCGTCGCCACCGTTGAGAATGGGCACCTCCGCCCAGCGGGCGGCTTCGTGAGGTGCGCCCTGCTCGAAGTGGCGCATGACGATGACGTCGCCGTAGCATTCCAGCATCTTGACAGTGTCCTTGATGGACTCCTGGTAGAAGTCACCGGCCCGAGTCATCTTGGCGTCGGAGTAGCCGGTGACCTTTCCGCCGAGCCTGAGCATCGCGGCTTCGTGCGCCAGGCGGGTGCGGGTGGAGGGCTGGTAGAACGCGACCGCCAGGATCTTGTCCTTCAGCAGGTCGGTGTTCTGACGATTGCGGGCGATGGGGGCCAACTCCTCGGCCACCTGGAGGATATGATCCACTTCCTCCCGATCGAAGTCCTTGAGGGAGAGGACGTCTCTCCCGAGAAAGCTGCGCATTCCTAACCTCCTCCCGCGCTCGGCGGGTTGGTAGTCTGACCAGTGGGCCCGGAATGGGCCCGAAGAGGGATAATAGCCCAGGCCGCACCCAGCGTGCGGTCTTGAAGTCTCCTTCCGAGACGTATCACTGGAGAGGTGATTCATGGAGAAGCTGGTGGTGATTGCTGTTGGTGGTAACTCCCTGATCAAGGACGCCGAGCACTCCTCCGTCCTCGATCAGTATCGCGCCTGTGGCGAGACCAGCGACCACATCGCAGACATCGTCGCCGAGGGCTACCGAGTCGTCATCACTCACGGCAATGGCCCGCAGGTCGGCTTCATCCTGCTGCGCTCCGAGCTGGCCAAGGAGGTGCTCCATCAGGTGCCGCTGGACAGCTGCGGCGCCGATACCCAGGGGGCGATCGGCTATCAGATCAGCCAGACCCTGGCCAACGAGCTCCGACTTCGGGGGATCGACAAGAGCGTGGCAGCGATTGTGACGCAGACGGTGGTCGATGCCGAGGACCCGGGGTTCGAAGACCCCACCAAACCGATCGGGCCCTTCTACACCGAGGCTACGGCGCGAGAGCACCAGGACAGTGAAGGGTGGGCGATGGTCGAAGATGCCGGCCGGGGCTGGCGTCGAGTTGTTGCATCACCGCGGCCGCTCGAGATCATCGAAGAGCCGGCCATCAGAACGTTGTTGGAGAAGGACATCATCGTGGTGGCGGTCGGAGGCGGCGGGATTCCGGTGATCCGGCGGCACGACGGTAGCCTCGAAGGAGTGGGCGCCGTGATCGACAAAGACTGGGCCTCATGTCTGCTGGCCAAGAACCTTGGTGCCGAGAAGTTCATCCTCTCGACAGCGGTGGACAGGGTCTCGCTGAATTTCGGGAAGCCGGATCAACGGGAGATCGATCGAATGACGGTTGCCGAGGCGAAGGGTTTCCTGGAGGAGGGCCACTTTCCGGCCGGGAGCATGAAACCCAAGATCGAAGCGGCCATCGACTTTCTCGAGGCTGGTGGGCAGGAGGTGATCATCACTCAGCCGCACCTCCTCGAAGCTGCCATTCAGGGCCGAGCCGGTACCCATATCGTGCCGTGAGGAGGCCGACTCCTCGAGCACAGGTCGTTCACCCCTCCTTCGTCACCCGATGGCGATCGATCCAGTAAGCCCAGATGACGAGCAGCCATTGTGCCTGGCCGAGCCAGGCGATAGCGCGCACGCTGGGCGGTGGAGATCCGAATACGTTGCCTAAGTAGACGAGGACGAGAAATCCCACCAGGCTCCAAAGGCTGATCGAGCCGATGCGGTCTGCGGCCGTGGTCGTTCGTAGATAGAGGGCCAGACCCAAGCCGAAGATGGCCATTTCGATCACCAGGGTGGCTCCAAGGGAGTTCCAGAGGCCGAAACCCGCCCGGTACTCGCCGCCGGGCAGGATGGGCAGATCGGGCCGGTGCAACAACAGGTCGAGCACCCAGTGGCTGATCACCGCTGCGCCGCAGACCCACGCCCCGACTCGATATCGCTTCACCAGGTAGTAGACGGCACCGAAGGCCGCGCCCCAGATTGCGACCAGGAGAAGGCTGTGAGTCCAGGGGTAGTGGGTGAAGTCCAGTGGGGTGACGGTCGTAATACCCGGGACGATCGCCACGCGTTCGAGCCCCAGCAGCAGCAAGCTGGGCCAGAGAAGATCGATGAACTGGGCTGCCAGGAACAGAGTTCCGAGCGAGGTCCGCGGGGCGAGCCGCTTGGCACCGAAGCCGACTCCGAAATGGCCTAGGAACAAGGCCCCTCCGTTCGTTCAGCGAGCCTGACCCTGGTGAGACGAACCGACAGTGTCGCCATCGCAGCCATGGCCACGGCCCCGAGGTAGGCGGGATGGACGGCGAAGAACGCAATCGGTCCGAGGCCTTCTGCAGAAGCAGGACGATGGCCGAAGGCCAAGTGGATCCCGATGGAGACGATGGCAACGACGACGGACACCAACGCTCCTGTGGTAGCGGCCTGGCAGAGTCGTTGCGTCAGAAAGCCTTCGGGATCATCGGTAGCCACGAGCCAGGTTCACGCCAGGGCCACGAAGCCCGCCAGCAGGGCCAATGAACCGGCGGTCAACGAAGCCAGTAGTGTGATCGAGTAGAGGAAGTCCAATGGGCTTCAACTCCGTGACCATTCCACCTCGACGTCGTCGCGGTCTCCCATGGCACCTCCGAGCATCCGGATGAGGGAGGCCGAGGCGCCGCGGCTCTCGAGCATCTCCAGAGTCTGGCGGTTGAGGTAGTAGTCCTGATCCTCCTCCCACTCCTCTTCCAGATTGTCGATGAGGAATTGCAGGTCTTCCTCGGTGACGGAACCCAGCTCGGTACCGGTCTCCTTGTTGCGCAGTCGGATCATCCGTATCTCCTCGTAGGTCTCGAGCTCGTAGGCTGTTGCCCGACTACTCTATCGGGATGCGGCGAGCATTGTTGGCGAGCCAATCGTCGAAGGACTGCAGGGCGGGATTGAGGGCTCTCGTCTCTTCGACCTTGCGAGCTCCGCAGAAGTAGTCGTTGAAGTCCCGCTTGAACTGGAACATGTTGCCCAGGTCCTCTGCGCCGGGGAAGTCGAAGCTGCGGTACATCTCGGGCGTCACGGCGTTGTAGTGCACCTCGAAACCCAGTGCCTTGCTGAGCGCGGCCGCCATCTCCGGCCCCGTGAGATGCTCACCCGCGATACCCACGGTTTGGCCGATCAGCTCGGGCCCTCTCTTGAAGATGCCATAGGCAGTGCGACCAATGTCCTCGGCAGCAATACCGGAGAGTCTCTTGTCGTCTATCGGAAAGGCGATGGCGTACTTGCCGTCCGGGCCCTTCTGTGGCCCCATCCCGAAGTGAATGAAGTTGTCCCAGTAAAAGGAAGTCAGCAGAAAGGTCACGGGGAGGCCAAGCTCTGTGAAGTAGCTGTCAGAGGCGCCCTTGGAATCGAAGTGCGGCACTTTGTAGGACTCCATCAGGGTGGGCATCGAGTCGTCGTCGAGCGGCACCCATTTCCGGGTGTCTTCGAGTGTCGACCAGATGACGTGTTGGAGTCCCGCTTGCTGGGCGGCGTCGGCCAGGGCACGAGCCTGTTCCATCTCCTTCTCTGGCGAGAAGTGCTCCCAGAAGTTGGTCACGAAATAGGCACCATAGGCACCCGCGAGCGCCCGGTTCAGGCTCTCGGCATCGTCGATGTCGGCGGCGACCACCTCGGCACCCATTCTCGCCAACTCCTGCGCCTTTTCTGAATCGACGTTTCTGGTGATAGCGCGCACTGCAAAGGGACCGCCCTGGTCGTCGAGGATGGCTCGCACCAAGCCTCCACCCTGGGCACCTGTGGCCCCCACTACGGCAATGATCTTCTTGTCGCTCATGAGACTCTCCTTGTCTGTTGCGCAGGCCTGCTGCAGGCCTGTGATTCTGGTGCCCTTGGTTACGGGGCTCTCGAGATTTCGGTTCGACCGAAGTCGCCGGAAAGTATATGCCGTCGGCGTTGTCGCTCGACAGCCTGGAGATTTCGAGGACAGCCCGGGCGGGGATCGCTGTCCGCAGTTGGCCGCTTCCAGTGGCGCTTCTGGCTTCTCGTGCTCAGCGCTCGACGCCCGTCAAAAGGACAGCGATCGTCTCCTCGGGCTGGACCTCGCCGCGGCTCTGGAGCTCCAACAGCCCAGCCAAGCCCGACGTGCCCGAGGGATCTGCCGAGATCGACGTGTGTTCGCGGGCCAGGGTATGAGCCTGGGTCAGCGTCTGTTCATCGACGACCAGAGGAATACCACCGGTCAACAGCATGCCTTCGACGACCGCCAACCAGTCGTAGGTTTCGTCATCCAGGATGCCGGTAGCGATACTGACAGGCTCTTCTTCCCACGGCCACATGAACTCGGAGCGGTGCGTCGCCGCGTAGTGGAGCTCGCCCTGGAGGAGCTCGGGAGAGACCCGGTCGCGCACGAATTCGGCTCGCTCGGCGTCTTCTCCAAGGTGTGGCGGCATCTCGCGGGTCTCGCGCTGATGGCGGACGAGAATCCTCTCGATCAGGGCCTCCCAGCTTCGGTGCAGCGGGTGGGCCCCCGAGGTCTGCACGGTGTGAATGGCAGGCAGCCTGTCGAGAGCCCCGAAGGTCCGCGCCTCGAGAAGGCCCTGGATGCAGGCGCTGGCCAGCGCCCCGCCGCCGACCTGGATGCACAGATGATCCAGCTGACGCTCCTCGAGCATGAGCGTGGAGACCATCTCCCATACCAGGGTCTTGCCTCCTTCGATCACCAGGCCGTTCTCTGTTCCCTGGCAGGTGAAGGGAAGCGCACCTTCGGCCACAGCCTCCTTGAAGCGGTGATAGCAGGGATCGCCGGTCATCGATCCCTCCCGGGAGCAGGGAACCAGGGTTGCCCCGAGCTCGGCGAGGCGCTCTGTGACAGCGGCATCCGCCCAGGTCGGCACATAGACGTCGAGCGGGTAGTCCATGGCGCGGGCGACAACCGCAGCGCCGAGAGCCGCATTGCCACAACTGGCGATCGCCAATCGAGGTGTCGATTCGAGGCTCTCGGGCCAAATCTGGCGCCCCATCTCCATCCACAGCATGAGTCCCATCAGGTGTCGGGCCTTGTGGGAGCCGGAGACATTGCCAGTCTCGTCCTTGACCCAGAGGGCACCGGGACGGAGATCGAGTGCCTGAGCCAGTTTGTCGGCCGGAGCAAAGGGCGTAACCCGGAAGCCTCGACCCTCTGTCGCCTCGACCGCCGCGTCGATCCGTGTCACCAACTTGGCGAAGCTCGTGTCATCCAAGCCCTTCTGGTGGGCGGTCTGATAGCTGTGCAAGAGCCGTCCGAACCGGAGAAAGGGGCTCCGAAGGTCGCTGAGGAAGGGTCGACTGAGCGCTTCGGGTGACTCCAGGCGAGAGATGTCTAGAACGCGTCGCAGAACGTGATCGATGTCCTCGTCCTGATCTGCATTCGGGCAGCGGAAGGGATAGGGCTCGTCGGGCGGCACCGAATGGCCGCAGCCCTGACAGACGAGAGTCGACGGAAGGTGGCTCATGACGCGGTCTCGGATCGAAGCTTCAGACTACCTCACTCGAGACCGACGTGGTGGTTGAACTCGGCGATCATCTCGTCCCAGGCCGGGACCAGATCGAGAAGTCGGTGCCAGAATGCCGGCTCCCGGCGGGAGACGAAGTCCTCGATCGAAATGCCCTGCTGCTCCACCCAGGTGAAGTAGCCGAGGTTGAAGACTCTGGTCCGGTCGACGTGTGAGAGCTCCAGAAGGTGGTCGACGGCCACACCCGCAAGGTGCTGCCCGAAGGTCTCGGCGGCGCGGATCGTGTCGAAAGCTCCCTCGAACCGCTGGGAGAGGATCTTCTCGTGCTCGCTGTGGTACATCTCCTCGCCGTCGGTGGCCACGGTGACAACGACATCGTCGGGCCCCAGCTCCAGGTACTTGGCCGTCTTGATGCCGGCCAGGATGTTGCAGATGGAGGAGAACCCGAAACGGTGCAAGACGGCAAGTGTGTCGTCAGGCACGTTCTGACGCTCGGCCAGATACCGCTTACCTTCGTCGGAGTTGAAGAGCACCAGGAGCTCGTCGGTGCTGGCATCCGAGATCGCCACAGCGGCATCGGTGTTCATGACGTTGTGGATCAGTGGAAGATGCTTGTCACCGATACCCTGGATATTGTGCTCACCGAAGCCGTTGTAGAGGAGCGTCGGGCACTCTAGCGCCTCCACGGCCACGATCCAGGAACCGTGACGCTCTTTGAGAAAGTCCCCCGCGGCCAGCGTGCCACCAGATCCGGTCGCGGAGATATAAGCGCGCAATCGCAGCTCTGGATGCTCGGCCTTCAGATGGGAGAGAACCCGATCGATGGCCGTGCCGGTGCACAGGTAGTGCGCCAAGTAGTTTCCGAACTCACTGAACTGGTTGAATATGATGTTGTCAGGGTCCTGGTCGAGCTCGGCGCACTTGTCATAGATTTCTTTGACATTGCTCTCGGTGCCAGGGGTTCGGATGATGTCCTCCGGGTTCGAAACCCACGACTCGAGCCAGTCGAATCGCTCCCGACTCATTCCCTCGGGCAGTACGGCAACGCCCCGACAGTCCATGATCCGCGAGACCGCGATGCCGCCCCGGCAGTAGTTGCCGGTGGAGGGCCAGACGGCCCGATGATGCGTCGGATCGAACTGCCCCGTAATGACCCGGGGAGCCAGGCAGCCGTAGGTGGCGAGCACCTTGTGAGCGTGGATCATGGGGAAATGGTCCGCTGGCAACACGACGATCTTCGCCGCGACCCCCGTCAACGAGGCCGGCAGGACGATGTGATCAGGAACAGCCTGAAAGGAGCCTCCGGAGGAAGCGTTGTTCCAGTGAACGCGAAACAGGTTCAGGGGGTCGGCCGCATCGGACTCGACCTCGGCCAGGCGCTGCTGAACGGCGTCGGGGATGAGGCCCGGATCGGCCAGCTCGCCGAAGGTGGGCAAACGAATCCCGGCGTCTCGAAAATGGGCGACCGTATTCTCGAATACCGTCTTGTCGATGATCTGCGTTTCCAACCCGAGTGTCGGCATGACACGTTACCTCCCGCTACACAGAGCTCATGCGGTCCCACAGGCGCGTCGCCTGTTCCGTCGCGTGAGCGTGGATTTCTTCGAGGTCAGCCGTCAGCAGCCTGCCGTCACGAACCACGAGGCGGCCGGCCACCCCGACGTGGCGTACCCGGTCGTTGTCGCGCACAATGAAATCAGCGGCACCGCCCGGAGTCAAAGGGGCCAACGGAAGCTCGAATCGCTCGGCTCCGAGCCGAACGCCGCCGCGAGCCCGGGCCTCGACGACGGACGGCGCTTCGCCATGCTCGGCAGCCTCGGCTCGCAGGACCCGTACTTCGTCTTCCATGCAGGCTGGGTACCCGTCGGTTCCGACCGCCACCCGATCACTCTCACCGAGGGCCGCGGGGTAACCAACGGCGTTGCCGCGATTCGAGCGTGGGTTCTGTACGATCCACTGGTCGCCGGCGGCGATGGCTCGAACCTGCGCGGCCTGACAGTGGACGCAGTGGGCCAGAATCGAGCCGGCCGGCAGGGCACCGAAGTGGTCCAGACGCTCGAACGGTCCTTCGAAGCCCCGCTCCACCGCATCGCGAACATCGGCCAGGTCCTCGGCCACGTGAACATGCATCACGGTCTCGAGCTCGCGGCATAGGTCTGCGGCCGCTTCGAGCGTCTCGTCGGAGACGGTGAACGAGGCGTGTAGCCCGACGACGCTTCGAACCAGTCGTCTCTCATTGGCTCGATGGAAGCGGCGACATTCCTCTAGACCTCTCTGTGCCTCGCTAGGTCCGCCATTGCGCTCGGTCGCCCCGAAACAGAGAAGAGCTCGCATGCCGATCTCCTCACAGACGTCGGCCAGGATATCCAGAGAGCCTTCGATGAGATCGGGGGATTCGTGATGGTCGATCAGGGTCGTGGTGCCGGCGAGCAGGGCTTGGGCTACGTAGTATCGAGCCGAGGCGCGCAAGGAGTCTTCGTCGAGAGCCCGGTCGAGCCTCCACCAGATGCGCTCCAGGATCTGTAGGAAGTTCTCGGGCGCGTCTTCTGGCTCGGGCATGCCGAGGGGCGCAAGCCCGCTGTAGATGTGCGTGTGGGCGTTGACCCTGCCTGGCTCGATTCGAGCCGCCGTGCAGTCCAGAGTTGGCCTTTCGCTCCCGCTCATCTCTGTCTCGGCATCGAAGCGAGCGACGCGGTCGCCTTCGGCCACGAGGAACTTGCCATCCAGATCGGGTCCCAGGCAGAGGGATCGGCTCGTCGTCACGATGGATTTCGGCGAATCTTGCCGACCGACATGGCCCGGGCAGCGGGTGAATCCTTCATGGGCAGGCGATAGCGTCGAATACCATCGAAGGTAGCGAGCGCCCCGGCCACCGCCCCGGCCGTCGGCACCAGACCGATCTCGCCGACCCCTTTGGCACCGAAGGGACCCTCGGGCTCGTGCTCCTCGACGAGTAGGACGTCGACCTGTGGCATGTCGCGGGCTCGCAGAACGCCGAGCTCCCGGAGCTTGAAAGTGGCTGGCATGCCGTTCGGGCAAGGCAATTCTTCCGTGAGCGCATAGCCCAGGCCCATGTGCACCGA
>JARFQS010000579.1 GCA_029287645.1 Thermoanaerobaculia bacterium
ATGCCGATCTCGACGGCAACCTGTTGATCACCAACGATCCTTTCGTAGGTGTCAACGTCGAGGCTGGCCGACTGGTCCTCCCGGAAGGGCCGGGGCTGGGTGTGCGATCCCGCGAGGAGTAGAAAGTCTTGTATTCTCAAGAGCGAGCCGAGGAGGGGTGATCTCTTGCAATATGTCGTCGGCATCGATTCGGGTGGCACCAAGACGGTAGGCCTCCTGGCGGAGGAGACGGGGAAGGTGCTCGCCAAGGCGCGGGGAGGCGGTGCCAATCTGGTGATCCACGGCGAGCTCGCCGTGGAGAAGGTCCTCTATCAGGTCATCGAAGACTTGGAGTCGCCCGGCCCCATCGAAGCGATCTGTCTCGGGATGGCCGGTGTGGACCGTTCTGAGGAGAAGGAGCTGATCGAGGGCTTGCTCCGGCGACTCGGTCTGCGCAAGAACCTCCGCATCGTCAACGATGCTCTGATTGCGCTCGTGGCGGGAGCACCCGAGGGGATGGGTATTGTCGTGTCGGCCGGAACCGGCTCCATCGCCTACGGTGTCGATCCGAGCGGCGAGACGGCCCGCTCCGGCGGCTGGGGCTACCTGCTCGGCGACGAGGGCTCCGCATTCTGGTTGGGTCACGCAGCGGTTCGGCAGGGTGTGCGGGCGGTGGATGGCCGAGGGCCGGCGACATCGCTCTTCGAGCGGATCTCGCAGAAGCTCGACCTGGATGTTCCCGACGGGCTCGTCAAGTGGTTCTACGACCAGGAGCTTTCCCGTGACCGCGTGGCCAAGCTGGCCAGCGTGGTCCAGGAGGCGGCCGACGACGGAGATGTGGCCGCCAACTCTCTGCTGGACCAAGCGGCACAGCACCTTGCCCGGGCCGCGCGAGCCGTCGACAGGAAGCTGACCTTCACCGAAAGCTATCCGCTGGTTCTGGCTGGCGGTGCCTTCCGAGCCTGCCCCAGCCTCTTCGAGCGGGTCGAGAACAATCTGGATCTGCCCAAGGCCGAAGTCGTTCGACTCGAGAAAGAACCAGCCACCGGCGCCGTGACCCTGGCTCTTGAACTGCTGAGCTGATGTGCAGCCCGCAGCCCCTCAAGCGACTCATCGTCAATGCAGACGATCTGGGCAGGACTCCAGGCATCAACACCGGGATCTTCGAGGCCCATGAGCGGGGCCTGGTGACCAGCGCGACGCTCATGGTGGGGTTTCCGTCGGCTGAAGAGGCTGCCGGGACGTGGCTTCGTACCCCGGGCATCGGTGTCGGCCTACACGTTGCCCTGACGGGTGGACGCCCCCTGTCAGCGGCTGGGGATGTCCCCAGTCTGGTGGATGAAGAGGGAAGATTTCCAGCCAAGCCGGAGGGCCTGAGCCGAGCGCGCTCCGACGAGGTGATGGCCGAGGTGGAGGCGCAGCTCGAGCGATTCCGCGTTCTCACCGGTCGGCTGCCGACCCACCTGGACAGCCACCACCACTCTCATCGGCTCCCAGTGGTCCGCGACGCCCTGGTGAGCCTCGCCAAGAGATACGGTCTTCCGGTTCGCAAGGCTTCGGCAGAGGTCGGGGAGCATCTAGATCGAGAAGGGATCGCCACTTCGAGCGTCTTTATCGAGAGCTTTTTTGGCGACGAGGCGCGCCTCGAGGTTCTCTTGCGGATCCTCGAGACCCTCACGCCGGGGACTACCGAGCTGATGTGTCATCCGGCGAGAGTCGACGAGGCATTGCGCCGCAATAGCAGCTATGTCGACGAGCGCGAGCGGGAGCTCGCGGCCCTGACCCACCCCGAGGCGATCCGGACCGTCCGGGAGCACAAGATTTTCCTGACCCACTTCGGAGAGCTTTGAACCTCTTGATCCACAGCGACGCACGCTTTGCCGCGCGGACCGTCGCGGGGGTGATCGCGAACGCCGCGAGTGATGAGCCGGACCTGGTCTTGGGGCTGCCGACAGGCCGCACCCCCATACCCGTCTACGAAGAGCTGGCGAAGCTCTCTGCCCGAGGTGATCTGGATCTCTCTCGGGCCAGGTCTTTCAATCTCGATGAGCTGCTGCTTCCCAGGAACCATCCCGCCTCGTTTCGAAGCTTCATGAACCGCCACGCATGGACGCAGATCGGCCTGGACCCCGGGCGCTGCGATATCCCCGACGGAGAGGCCGACCCCTGCCGCGAATGCGCGCGCTACGACACCGCGGTGGCTGCGGCCGGCGGGCTGGATCTGGTATTCCTGGGAGTCGGAGCGGATGGCCACGTGGCCTACAACCTCCCGGGACCACCAGAGGCGAGGACGCACTGCGTGGAGCTGCCTGCGAACCTTGCCGAGTCCCTCGAGGTGCCTGCGCCCTGGAGGCCCCTGAGGGCGATCACCATGGGCCTGGGAACGCTGCTGTCCGCACGACGGCTCGTCATACTGGCTCTCGGAGATGTCAAGGCGCAGGCGGTGCGTGCGCTGCTGGAGGGTCCCGAAACCCAGGAGTGGCCCTGTTCTCTGCTCCGAGGTCACGCCAGGCTCGATGTCGCCCTCGACGTCGCGGCGGCTGGAGGTGAGTGGCCAACCGAGAGCCATATAATGCGCCGCGGATGACCCTGTCCCTTCCAGTATCCATCCGTCGAGTCCGGAGGGATCGAAATCACCCACGGGGAGATGGCGCTTGAGCGTCGGAGCCCTCGACCTGGGCGTTCTGCTGGCCTACATGGCCGGCGTCGTCTTTCTCGGTATGTGGGTCGGCCGTGCCACGCGTACGGCAGCCGACTTCATGGTTGGCGGCCGGGATCTGCCGTGGTGGGTGATTCTGTTCTCGATTGTCGCCACCGAAACGAGCACGGTGACGTTCCTGAGCATCCCGGGCTTTGCCTACGGCCGGGACATGACATGGCTGCAGATCGTCCTCGGCTTCGTTCTCGGCCGCATCATCGTCGCTTTCCTGCTCTTGCCCCAGTACTTCAAGGGCAACTTCTTCACCGCTTACGAGGTGCTCGACAGGCGCTTCGGTGGAGCGACCAAGCGAACGGCATCGCTGATCTTCATCATCACGCGCAGCCTGGCCGACGGACTGAGACTATTCCTCTCAGCCATCGTGCTTCAGGAGATGACGGGGATCCAGATGCACTGGGCTGTCGTCGCGATCGGCATCGCCACCATCGTCTACACGTACCTGGGCGGCATGCGAGCCGTCTTGTGGACCGACTTCCTGCAGTTCATGGTCTATATGGGCGGTGCCATGCTGGCGTTCTGGTTACTCCTCGATCGGCTCCCCGGAGGCTGGCAGCAGATGATGACCATGGGCGAGGCGGCGGGCAAGCTGCGGGTCCTCGACCTCACCCTCGACTGGAGTGAGCCCTACGGCTTCTGGGCGGGGCTCATCGGCGGAATGTTCATCACCCTGGGATCCCATGGTGTCGACCAGATGATGGTGCAGCGCTATCTGTCGGCCCGCAATCTCTCCGATGCCCGGCGTGCCCTCATCACCAGCGGCTTGGTCGTCTTCGCGCAGTTCGCTCTGTTTCTGCTGATAGGAGTCGGCCTGTTTTGCTTCTATCAACTCTTTCCGCCCGAGGTCGCCTTCGAGCGTGACGACCGCGTCTTCGCTCGCTTCATCCTGGACCATATGCC
>JARFQS010000064.1 GCA_029287645.1 Thermoanaerobaculia bacterium
GGCGCGACCCGAGCACGCCTGGTACACGGGCAATCTCAGTCCCGAGGAGCGCGCCAAGCGCCAAGCGGCTCAGGAGGAGTTCAAGAACCGCTACGGCAAGGACTGATCGGCGTCGGGAAGACCAACACCACGCGGCCACCGGCGACTTCGGTCTCCGGTGGCCTTTGTCTTGATCTGCCCGGCCTCAGCCTCTGGCCAACAAGCTCCGAAGATCGTGCCCCAGCTTTCGTGCAAGAGTCCCGTCCAGTCCGTAGATGTCTTCCCAGAAATAGAGATCCCCGGATGGCTCGTCTACGAGAGCTGTAATGTAGAGAATCCATACCGGAGTTCGTTGTGAAACCGGCACTCTCGTCGGCGCACCTTTCCCCATGGCCTGCTCGATGGCCTGGCGGTTCCAAGCGGGCTGATCGGACAGCAGCCACTCGGCAAGGCCGACCGGATCGGCGACCCGGATGCAGCCGTGACTGAAGTCACGCCTCGACTTGGCGAAAAGGGTCTTGGCCGGGGTGCTGTGCAGGTACACGTTGTGCTCGTTGGGAAAGATGAATTTGACCTCGCCCAGCGCATTCTTGGGTCCGGGCCTCTGACGAAGCAACAGCTGGCCTTTCTTGACTTTTTCGATGTTGTCTCTGGTCGCCGGCAAGGCTTGGACATTGTTGCCGAACTCGCGGACGATCTCGTACTCGTGCTCGTCCAGGTAGCCTGGCTCGTCGAGATGAGGAACGATCTCACGTCGCACGAGACTGCCTGGAATGTTCCAGTACGGACGAAAATCCATGTACTGGAGCACTCCGTTGAAGATGGGTGTCCGGAACTGATTGTAGGTCTTGCCGACGACGACCCGTGAGTCCAGGGCACTCATCTCGGGTCGATGGATGTCATCGAAGGCTCGTAGCCAGAAGGACGGCACGTTGACAACGATCAACCGATCGGCGGTGTCGTCCGGGACCCATCGCCAGCGCTCCAGACTCACGGCAATCTGGGCGACGCGATCACTCCAGGGGCGATTCAGCTGCTCGAAGGTCTTCTCCCCGATGATTCCATCGGAGTCCAGACCATGTCGGGTCTGGAAACGTACGACTGCCGACACCAGCTCCGCATCGTAGACCGGGGCTCCAGAACTCGCGGCTCGATCCAGATCACCCGTCAGAACCAGCCGCTGGCGCAGGCGGTCTGCCTGCGGATAGCCGTCGCCCTCCTCGAGGACCCGAGAGTCGTCGAGTGGCTGCCAATCGTCCTCGGCTGCGAGCTTGCGGTAGTAACCGAGCCGTTCCTTGAGCCTCTCGTAGCCCCGATGTTGGGGGGCGAAGGACTCGAGAAAGCTCCGCACGTCGGAGACCCCGAGCAGCCTGGAGAGCTCACCGTTCAGATCGAGCTTCTTGTGCGCGATGTCCAGACCCAGTTTCAACTCCCGAGGCGTGAAGCGGCCGGAATGCAGGTCCTTGATGTACCGCATGGTCTGGGCCGCGAGGGCGATGTCGATCGTAGCAAGGGCCCGGGTATCGGTCTTGCTTGTTATCAGGGCCCCCTCGGTCGCCAAAGGTCCGGCCAGGTAGTCACCCGACCGGAGGCCGTGCTCCTCTGCGCTACCCAGCACGGCCAGGACTCTTCGAGCCGACTCGGAGAGCCGTCGATTCTGGATCCAGGCTGGCTGGTAGTCGCGTTCTGCATAGAAGACCGAGATCTCGCTGAACAGCAGGTCGAAATCGCGAAACTGCCTGACCTCTGGCAAGACGGGACCTGACAGCCTTTCCTCGATGGCAGCTGGCAAGTCGGAATCTGTCGCACTCGATCCCGCGGCAGCTGCGACGCAAAGCCAGGATCCGATGACGAAAGCTCTGAATAGGGTCGATTTGCGATTCATGGTCCATGCTCCTCTGGCACTTGGCACCGCTGAGACGGTCTTGGCGTACCCTACAAACAAGATGGCGCGCAGGGTCCTGTCGCCGACCCTTATGCCTTGAAACCATCAGTATCGGCATGAAGTTCTTCAAACTCTGGGTCGAGATCGAGGAGTACGACTCCGAAACCGGCCTGTATCGCAACCTGACCAGCGATGGGGAGGCGAGTCCGGTACCCGTCGGTAGCTTCCGTTGTCTCGAAGATGCGGTCGTCTTTGCCGAGCAACTGGCGGAGGATCGATCGATCGTGGACTTTCCCTTCCTACCCTACGAGCTGCTCAATTGACGGTACTCCCGCGGCGATGTTCCGTGCCATCTTCGAAAGGCACGGTAGAAAGCTGTGGAATCCGAGTAACCGAGTAGATACCCCTCCTCATAGATCGCCAGGTTCCTGTCCTGCAGCAGGGCCTCCGCCTTCTGTTTGCGCAGTGTCTCGACGACTTCTGCGAACGAATGGCCCTCTTCCCTGAGTCGGCGCTGCAGCGTTCGTCCACTCACCGCCAACTCGGATGCCACTCTCGCCACGCTCGGCTGGCCTTCGCTGAGGTGCGCCCAGACGATCCGGCGAACCTTGTCGGTGAACGACTCGTCCTTCGGTAGCTCCTCCAACCTGAGCGAGGCGACTTCGTCGAGATAGCCCGCCAGCGTTTCATCGGCTGCAACGAGAGGGAGCTCCAGATCACTGGCTCGGAACTCCATGCTCCAGGTCGGCTCGCCGAATCTCAGATCAGAGCGAAACATCTGCCGATGCGCCTCGACCTCGTCCGGCCGATCGTAGGGCAGGCTCACGAGGGTCGGATTCACCTCGCGATCCGTGATCTGACGACAAACGCTGAGGATGGAAGCTGTCCGTCCATCCGCGACCTGTCGCACAGTGCGATAGAGAGGCGGTCGATGCTGGGAGAGCCGCCAGACAGCACCTGCCGGTTCCAGGGACAGATCGGCCCTCTGGGTGAAGATCTTGCCGTACCTCGCCAGCCTTTCCAGGGCTCATCTCAGATTCGCGCTGTGCAGCATCGCGTACCCGACGACTCCCGTATCGCGCACCTGGATCTGGCCACACAGCTTGAGGCCGAGATCGGGGTCGGGCACTTCTCTGGCGATGAAGCGCCACAAGTCCCAGTACTTGCTGACCGGCACACGCCCGTCGGGGTCCAGGAGATCTACCTCGTCGACCTGCGCAGCCCCCAGGAGCTGGGTGCGGGGTAACCCCAGCAGCTCACCCTGTTCTATGAGAAGGCGAATCGCCTCGATCCGACCGGTCTCGGTAGTCAGCATTCTGGCGGTAGTTTAGAACAGGACGTCCGGAGTGCTCAAAGGCACTGGCGCAAGCTGCCCGATCCATGGCGTAAGAAGTCATT